>BPHE01000018.1 GCA_026003395.1 Vicingaceae bacterium | reverse complement strand
CATTGCCTTTTTTCACCAAAAGGTAGATATTATCATCAGGGAAATGCTTATGCCAGGTTTCCAGAGCAGATGAAATGAGAATGGCATCTCCAATAAAAGCGGTTTGAATGAACAAAACCTTGCGTTTCATCTTCAGGCACCCGATCTTTTCGTTTTGTATCCCAAATCTTGAAGAATCTTTATCACTACATCCCTTTTATCCCCTTGAATAATGATATCTCCGTCTTTCACGCTGCCTCCGGTAGAACATTTCTTTTTGATATACGCAGCCAATTCGTTTAATTTTGAAGTACTACCCATAAATCCGGACACAATCACTACAGTTTTTCCTCCTCTGTGATTTTTTTCGAGTTTAACGACCAATGTTTGTTCCTGTGGCGGTATATCCTCAAGATTTTCTTCATCTTCTTCCTCTTCATAAGAAAACCAACCGGAGGATGTGGAATAAACCAAACCGTCGTTTTCGTCTTCTATTTGCTTTTTTTTCTTACGACCCATAGATTTAAACATTTCGGAATTACTTTAATTTGTATTTCTTTGCCGGTATGATAAGGTTCTCCGTCTAAATGAACAAAATCAAACTGACTCTTTATTTCTACTTCCTTGATTTTTAACTCACTGTAATTGTCTTGCAAAAGTTCAAATTGTCTGTTTTGCATAATGCGGAAAAGTTTATACCATTGATAAAAAGGCAGGTATTTAATATTGACCAGGTTTAAAAAACCGTCATCCGGCAAAGCATCTTTGGAAATATAAAAACCGTTGCCAAAATGATTGAAATTGGCAATGGTAAGAAAAAGGCCATATTTTTTTAATTTGACACCATTAAAATAGACCCAAAATTCATAATTTTCAATTCTTGGCATCATCCGTGAAACTGACCAAACATATCCGGGTATGCCTCTAATAGGTAAACGATCAAAAGTGTCGGCAACCAATGCATCGAATCCAAGACCACAGGTTGACAGAAATATTTGATTGTTGCACCACCCGGCATCAACAGTCAGCCATTCACCTTCGTCAAAATGATTGAGCAAATACAGAATATTGTCGGTCGTTCCAATTTCTTTTGCCACTCCATTACCCGATCCTATAGGAAAAATACACATTGCCATATCACTGTGCAAAATTTCTCCGGCAACGGATCTGACTGTTCCGTCACCACCACAGACCAACAACTTTTTGATTCCGGATGAACGGGCTAATTTGATCAAATCCTGTGTTGTCGTTTGGTCTTCGAGAATAAATAACTTGAAACGATCATTCTTTTTTGTACTCGTAAAGTGTTTAATTTTTTTTAAAATTCGAGAGGTTGTGAATCTATTTCCCGAACGGGGATTAAAAAGAATCCATATTTTTTTTTCTTTATTCACTTAGCAGGAGTCATTTGATTGTATAAAACCCGGTAATTGAATGAATAAATCAATGCACTTGCCATTGAATGGTATTTTTTTACCAAATCTTCACGAGTATCTAATAGATTGTGTTTCAAATGTATGTCGTTTGATTGATAAAGCCCCACAGGACTGTCTTTTGATTGGTAAAAATAATATTTTCCATCATACAACAAAAATGTTTGATTTTTATATGCCATAAAAAAACGTTGTTTTATCGTAGAATCACGATAACTTTTCCCCCAAGCAAGCAATGTATCTTGCCAACCCATATAATCGACCAATGAAGGATAAACATCGGATTGTTGCATTAAGGTATCAATCTTTTCAAAGTGATCTGTTTCAGGATCATAAATAAAAAATGGCACAGAATAGATTCCGGTGGGTGTTTCATATATATCGTGCATGGCTACCGAAGTATGATCGGCCGTAAACACAAATAAAGTGTTTTTAAACTTTGGATGTTGTTTGTATTTTTCAAAAAATTTCCGAATCGACCAATCGGTATATGCAATTGTTTTCAAAATAGGGATTTGTCCTTCGGGAAATTTTTTTTCTAATTCTTGAGGAATCTTAAAAGGATGATGCGATGACAAACTGAAAAATACACAAAGAAAAGGTTCTTTTTGTTTCGTTATTTTATCCAGCATAAAATCCAAGAAATAATGGTCATATATACCCCAGGTGCCGTCGTAATGTGATTTTTCAGGGTATTCATTCATAAAATAAGCATTATCAAATCCAACAATTTGAGCGAGCAAATCAAAGCTCATACTACCGTTTTTTGCACCATGAAAAAACATACTGCTATATCCGTTTTTACGTGCAGACGCAACCAAACTATTAATTTTATTTACAGAAAATGGTGAAGTAACATATGAATCATCAAGCCATGGCGGAATGCCGGTCAATAGAGTCGTCACTCCGTCAAGAGAATGCAAACTGTTGGCATAAAAATTGTCAAATACGATGCTGTGTCTGATCAAGCTATCGAGAAATGGCGTATATTTGGATTCTTTGTTGAAAAAACCAATGTATTCTTTGGAAAAGCTTTCCAATATAAAGAAAACAATGTTTTTCTGACGGGGTTGATTATTGCTAAAAACTGATATGGGATGAAAAAATCTTTCGGCCTCGTCTAAATTTTTCACATCCCCGGGTAAAAATATTTCGGGCTCAAACAATGATTTCAACAAAACAAACGGAGTGTTTAATACATATACCGTCAATTGCGGTCTTGCATATATGGCCGCATTTGCCGAGGATATCGGCTTCAGTTGTATGCCTCCTCTCAAAATAATGATGCTGAGTGGTATCCAAAATAATAAATTCAATAATTTTACTTTACTTTTAACCGGATCATATTTTTGCCAATTTAATTCCAATCCGGTCAACTTTTTACTGAAATAATATAGAGAAACTATCAGCAATACAATGATCGCCCAATAATCCTTGAAATAAACCATCATTTGATCGCCCATATTTTTGTTGGCCGCAATAATGGATAAAGAGCTTTTTGATGTGCGTTTGTGGGTAAACTCATACCAGGCCACATCCAACAAATTGCTTATCAATACAAATACTATACCTATTAAAGCCAAAGATAATGTAAACCGGATAAACCACATTTTTTTGACAGGCATGTGAACCAATAAAAAATAAATCCCAAAAACCATCATCAAAGCAGATAAATCAAACCTGATACCACCTAACCAAATTCTAAGCATCTCAACGACAGAAGCAACCGGAGGATTAAATATCATAAAAACGACACGGCAATAAAGAAAAATGGTCAACAAAAAAAACAAACGAATAAAATTCCGTTTATTCAAACTTAACCATTGACTCCAATACCCGGACATTTTACTTTGGCTTAATTAAAATCACATTTTTCACAAGAATTTTTCTTATTCTTTTTCAGAAAATAATTACCGAGGTAGATTACAGACAAAACCAACAATATGATCAAAATAATTTCTTGCATTATAAATGATAAAAATAATTTGCCGTAAAATTACACATTAGAAAAAGAATTTGCATATCAAATCAAAAGATTTAATGTAATTGACTTGTTTAGAAACGTTATTATTCACGGAGAATTCCATTTTTTGATTAATAAAATTATAAATGGTAAAAATTAGATTAAAATTTTTCCGGTAGGCATAATGAATTGACTCACCGGCTTTAAAAATACAATTGCCTTAACTCTTCTTTTAGGGCATCCACCACAATCTCATGCATACTTTTCTTTTGACCCAAATTAAGTTCAAGAAGTTTGCCGGCAAGATCAAGAGCAGGTTTTTCAGGACCGGTTTTTTCGGCCAGGTTATTGATTAGTGCAATGGTTTCGTCCTTGTAGGTTTTGATAGCTTTCCAAACTGTAGAAGACAAATAAAGTTGTTGTGTCAGATTATGTTCAAATTCGGCATTCATGCCTTTGACCATATATTGTTGCAGTTGTCTGACAGTTAGTCCGGGTTGATGATATCGCATCACCAATTGATCGATACTGTTTCTTTCCAAAAACAATATCATTCTTTCGTATGCCTGAATTCTTAATGGAGTGATAACTTCGTAGTTTTTGATTTGAATCGAACGTTGATAGCGTTTTTCCTGGTCATTAAAGAAATTTTGAAACAAAACGTAAATCAAAATACCAATGCCACCCAAACTTATGACATATACGGCCAAAAGAACCCATTCATTCATAACGAAAATTTATTTTACAAAGAAATGAAAAAATCAAAGATTTCATCATAATTTATGCTTAATCAACCGACAATATGGTAATTTCTGTTCTCCGGTTGAGAGCACGTCCTTCTTCAGTTTCATTTGTTGCAATGGGCTTCGTATCGGCATACCCCTTAAAACTTAACCTTGAGGCATCAATGCCATTGCGAATCAAATATTCATATACTTTTTGGGCTCTTCGTTCCGACAACAACAAGTTGTCTCGGTATTTACCAACATTGTCAGTATGGCCCGATATTTCAATTTTTACCCGCGGGTTCTCTTTTAAAAATTCTGCCAATTTGTTTAATTCTACACGAGATTTTTCCTCTAAATCAAATTTAGCAGTTTCGTAAAAAATATTTTTGAGAATAATGGTGTTTCCGGGTTTGATCGGTTGTAAGGGTACATCTTTTTCAACGGGTTTGCCATCTTGCCCTGCAATCAATTCAAAGTGATCGGAATAAAACATGTATCCTTTCTTAGATACATTCAAAGCATATTCCCTACCTAAGGGCAGTACAAGCAAAAACTCGCCGGTTTCAGGATAGGAGTATGATTCGGCGATCACAGAATCGGCTTTCAGATCGATAAGTTGAAACCTTGCTTCTAGTGGGCGTTTTGTGTCTGCATCAAAAATTTTTCCTTTAAAATACGAAACCGGTAATGGTTTTGCATGCTCGGGCATTTCAAAAGCATAAAGATCGAGTTCACCCAGTCCTCCACTTCTGTCGCTGGCAAAAAATGCAAGTTTACCGTCAGACGAGACCAACACACTGTTTTCATCGGCGTGTGTATTGACAGGATAACCAAGATTGACCGGTTCGCCCCATGTGCCATCATCTTGCAAGCGTGAATAGAAAATATCTACTCCACCCATGCCGGGATGACCATTGGAAGAAAAATAAAGCGTTTTACCATCGGGATGAATATAAACCGATTCTTCGGTAAATGGGGTGTTTACTTTACCGGGAATAGGTTTGGCTTCGGTCCATGTGCCATTTTCCAGCAACCTGCTGTAGTATATGTCTTGTTGTTTGCTTCCGTCACGGTTTTTTACACCACGGACAAAATAAAGTGTTTTGCCGTCGGCAGAAAACGAAGGTTGCGATTCCCAATGAGGTGAATTTATTTTACTGCCCAGGTTGACGGGACGAGACCAACGGGTACCAAGATTGCGTGTAAAAAATATATCACAACTGCCAAAACCTTTACGACCTTCGCCATAATCTCCATAAATTTCGCATGCAGTAAAAAACAAATATTGCCCGTCGGCAGACAGACTCGGAGCGCCTTCATTCATGAATGAGTTGACCGGAGGACCTAAATTTACCGCTTTCTCCCAAGAAGCATCAGGATTATTTTGTTTTTTTCTTGCCACATAAAAATCTTCATTGTATCCGGTAGGAGTATTTTTGTCAATCAATCTTCGGGTAAAAAGAAAATATGTATTATCGGCTGTAATGGCCGGAAAATACTCGCTCAACGGAGAGTTGATGGCCGGTCCCAGATTGATGGGATTAAATGGTACGGGATTTTGCATGGCTTTTCTAGCAAATGCACAATTGGCCAATTCTTTCATTGCTTGTTGCTCAAAAGAAGAATACTTTTGTTTGTAATTTTTTAAAAATATATTGAGAAAATATTCGGCTGAATCATACAAACCATGGTTGACATACAATTCTCCAACCCACACATACAAAGGAGGATAAAAATCCGGATTGACCGATAATGCCTTTTTATAATATTCAAAAGATTTTTTTTTGTCACTTTTCAAAGTATACATATCGCCAAGATAAATATACGGCTCTACCATAGAAGGATCTTTTTTAAGCGCCATCAGAAAATTTACTTCTGCTTTTTCCCATTCATTCATTTGAAATGCTTTAATGCCTTCTTCATACAACGCTATGGCCTTTTTGTTGGTGGTTGAATATTGTTGTGCAAGAATTGGCGGGAAAGCACATAATAATAACAACAATAAAGTAAAAAATCGTTTCTTTTTCATGGAATATTTAAATATTTATGAATTTGTAAACAAATTTGCCATTGAGGATTTTGCAAAACATATGCCACTATCAATGGCATCACTTTTTCGCGGACCGACCATTCCGGTTGTAAAAACAATTTTGTACCGTTTTTGACCTTATTGGCATAATGTTCGGCCCATTTAAAATCGTGATGGTTATAAATGACAATTTTTAGTTCATTGGCTGCCTTAATCACTTCATCAAGCGGTGGTTTGAATTTTTTAGGTGACAAACAGATCCAATCCCACTGACCGCTCAATGGCGATGACCCGGATGTTTCCAGGTGAGTTTGCAACTTGTGTTGTTTTGCCAACAACGTAAGCTTATCTAATGGATGTTCAAGAGGTTCGCCGCCGGTTATGACCAAAATTTTTGCCGGAGTTTTCACAACTTGTTCTACTATACTTTCAACATCCATAGTAGGATGCTTTGATGCATCCCAACTTTCTTTGACATCACACCAATGACATCCTACGGAGCATCCGCCCAATCTGACAAAATAAGCTGCTTTGCCGGAATGAAACCCTTCGCCTTGAATGGTATAAAAGTGTTCCATGACCGGTAAGTGCTCACCGGCATTTACATTGGTAGTTAATTCATTAATTTTTTTCATTCAAAATAAATATTTCCCGGAATTACACCGGTCTGAAATGTATCAATGGGCAATCCTGTTTTGTCATAACGGAATACCTTGCCTTTTTCCACATAGTTGCCTGCATCACCTAAATAGATTTCATCTGTGTAAGGGTCAACGGAAAAAGTGTAAAAATTTCTTCCATCTGAAGTAATAAACGGTTGTGCCGGCAGATTGTTGTCATCAACCGCCATTTTCCACAAATCTTCACTTAAATAAAATACAAATTTGCCGGATGGATCCGTCATAATGTGATGAGGTCTTTTATTCGCGGGGAAGACAAGTGTTTTTTCCACATTTTTATTGAATGGATTGATACAAAAGATTTTACCGGGAATTTGATTATTGCCGGAACAGGCCACCCATAAACGACCATTGTAATCTTCGGCAATCGAATTGGCACCATAAGACACAGGAATGCTGTCGGTTATTAGATCATTCAAAGGATCGATTTTATACAAATAGCTCCGGTAGTAGTTACATACATATACCCATCCATTGGAATAAATCATGGCTTCACTCCAACCCGGCAATTCGATTTGTCCGGTTTTTTGCCATGAGAGAGGATTGACTATCGAGATGGAGTTTTGATATAAATCGCTGATGTAGGCCTTATTTTTCGACAAAAAAATCATATATCTGGGTGAAGTCAAACCGGTGATTTCTCCTTGTTTTTTTAATGACTGTTTGTCTATGGCTATGGCTTTTCCGGAATTATTGACAATCAACCAAAATTGAGAAGCATCCATAGCCATCGATTGCAAAACATCTCCCACTGCTTCGTTGTTTATATCCCGGTAAATATCTTCAATTACGATACGCTTTTCTTTATCATAATAACTTAAAGATGCATTGCCTGCCATGAAATTTCCCTCGCAAGTGATAAAAACTCCCTTTCCTCCTGAAATTACCTGTGGTTTTGGGAGTTGTTCGGGCTTGTCACTCAAACACGAATTGAACAAAAAAACATTACCTATTGCAATAGTATAAAAAACTATTTTTTGAAAAAAATGAAAAAATGATTTTGACATTTGACGTGAAAAAATTTACTTTTGGGGCAAATTTAAGGAATATGAACATACATGAATATCAAGCAAAAGATTTATTGAAAAAGTATGGTGTTGGGATTCAAGAGGGAATTTTGGCCCATACGCCTGAAGAAGCTGTTGAAGCTGCCAAAAAATTAAGCGAACAAACCGGTACAAACTGGTGGGTTGTCAAAGCTCAGGTGCATGCCGGTGGAAGAGGCAAGGGGGGAGGTATAAAATTGGCTAAATCGTTAGATGAAGTTAAAGAATTGGCCGGAAAAATCATAGGTATGACCTTGGTCACACCTCAAACCGGTCCTGAAGGCAAACTGGTAAGGAAAGTTTTAATTGCACAAGATGTATATTATCCCGGCCCATCCGAACCCAAAGAGTTTTATATGAGTGTTTTATTAAACCGCACTTCAGGAAAAAATATCATTATGTATTCTACCGAAGGAGGGATGGATATTGAAGAAGTTGCCGAAAAAACCCCTCATCTTATATTTAAAGAAGAAATTGATCCGGGTACAGGCCTCATGCCTTTTCAGGCAAGAAAAATTGCGTTTAACCTTGGTCTTAGTGGTGAAGCTTTCAAACAAATGACCAAATTTGTTCAAGCGCTTTATCGAGCATATATCGAATCTGATGCATCGCTTTTCGAAATCAACCCTGTGTTAAAAACATCCGACGATAAAATTATTGCTGTGGATGCAAAAGTCAACCTCGATGAAAATGCACTTTTCAGACACCCCGATCTTGCACAATTAAGAGATATTCAAGAAGAAGATCCCATTGAAGTTGAAGCCGGTGAAGCCGGATTGAATTATGTTAAACTTGATGGCAATGTGGGATGTATGGTAAATGGAGCCGGTCTTGCTATGGCTACCATGGATATGATCAAATTATCCGGTGGAGAACCTGCAAACTTTTTGGATGTGGGAGGGACAGCCAATGCCGAAAGAGTAGAAAAAGGATTTAGAATTATTTTGAAAGATCCCAATGTGAAAGCCATTTTGGTTAACATTTTTGGAGGTATTGTCAGATGCGACAGAGTGGCGCAGGGAATTATAGATGCTTACAAAAAAATTGGAGAAATTCCTGTTCCGATCATAGTTAGATTGCAAGGAACCAACGCAGAAGAAGCAAAAAAACTTATTGAACAATCCGGATTAAAAGTACATTCGGTTGTAGAACTGGAAGAAGCGGCTCAAAAAGTCCAAGAAGTTTTGCAAAACTGAGTTTCATCAAACCTATTTGGATAAAAAAACACGTGAAATTTCACGTGTTTTTTATTTTAGGTATAATTATTGATTGAAAAAAATAAATTTGTAAAAAATTTTTTCCTATGAAAAGAAAATTATTGTTTCCATTGGCTCTTTTGCTATTTTTTTCCAACCGGATTAAATCGCAAAACGATTATGCTGAAGATAATTTTTATTACACAAAATTTTATGCTGATGTTTATTACGGTTTCCCCAATTTATGGAAAGGTATACTTGAAAGTGCCATCAATAGTTCAACTTCCAACGGTTCACTGACTCATAAATCATTTGGCCCCATGGGCATTCGTCTTGAATACCGAAAACATAAAGTTGTGGGGGTATTGTTAGAAGCGTATTATGCGACAAATATTCGTGGAATATGTTGAACCCAATTCTTCAGCACCGGGAGGAATGTTATATGAAAAATTGGAAATATCAAGACCCCGTGTGATTGGTAGGTTTAATTTTCATTTTACCGATGCGGATGATGATTTTGATCCTTACGGTTTCATTGGTTTGGGATATAATTTCTCCACCTTTCAATATTCCTCAAATTATTATCAAAATACCACACTCGATTATTCCATCTTTAATATTGCGTTTAAAACCGGCTTCGGATTGAGATATTTTGTTATACCTTCTTTAGGTTTAAATTTTGAATTATCCCTCGGTGGCCCATTGCTTATGGTTGGTATCAGTGGAAGATTTTAATTTTTAGAGGCCACCATCCAACGTATTCCGGCCTGATAGTGAAATCCGTATCCATTTGGAGAAAATATCCCGGGTAGGTTTTGGCTTCCCAACGTGACAATCCATCTGTTTTTAAATTTTTTCTCCAAGTTTATTCCAAAAATCCATCCACCATATCCTCCGTGAGAGATATTGAAGTGTGCCACAAAATCTTGTTTGATAAAATAAGAAGGCCTTAAATAGATGAACGGTTTGTAATTGGCCATTATCCTTAGCTGTAATCCGGCAGTAATTTCAAAATTACGTGCTACGTAACGATTATATGAAAAATTAAAAAATGCCGGCAATAAAGTACCAAATAAGTTTTTTGATGACAAAAATTTGGCATTGTCTTCATATTGACGAATTTGATTGCTCACAGAATCTTCAATCGAACTAAATTTGCCCAAATGAAAACCCGTAAAAGTCAAAGTAGAATCCCATTGATAATTTAGTGAATTTTTATTCCAAAATACATAACCAAATCCATCCATCCCAATACGTATAATATCACAATCGGTCAACGGAATCTCCGTGAAAAAAGAGGTACCTATTCCCCATCCATTCAAAGAAAAATATTTCCTTGCAAGAGAATCGCTTTCCGAATGCATGATACGACCCTTTAACACCAAACTGTCGCCTGTTGAAGAAGTATAAAAGGACAGGTCATCAGACCATAAATCCCAATATCTGTTTCCGCTGATGACCGAAAAAGAAATTCCTTGCTTGACCAAACGTTCATTCCGGATAATTTCCTGTTCGATACCAAAAATTAGCTCTTTGAACGTCAATTGAGTTACCGAAAGAGGCGACAATTTCAGTTCTTTTCCTTTAAACGGCTGATTACCAAGAAATAATAATTTATATAAATCGTCTGAAAATCCTATATCAAGATGGTCAAAAGTACGAACACCTATCCAACGGCTACCATTGTATTTACCGAACATTGAATCGACTGATTCTTTAAAATACATCAAATTAATAAAATCATACCCTGCACGGTTTTGACCGATTAATTGATCCAATGAATTATCTATCGCCTGACGGCTTATTTCACCACCGTTCAAAAATTTTAAATATATGGGTTTGTTGATGACATTTGAATTAAAATTTAAATAAGAATGTATACCTGCCATTGTATAAGGATAGTCAAATGAGGTCGTTGGAATTTGTGCAGAAAGATTGATAAATATCAATCCGTAAAAAGATAACAAAAAAAATTTAACGGATAAAATATTTGACTTGGGCTTCATGAATCAGTTTTAAATCCAAATAATTATTTTGAGTAAACTTGACAAAACTACTATAATTGGCGGTATTTAACTTCAAAACAAAGGCAAGATAGCCGGCATGATAAAAATCTTGCATTTGTTTATCATCCAACGAAAGCACCATTACGGACTTTACGGGCGTTTGAGCCAATCCTGAGCCATCGGTAACGGCAGCATTGATTTTTCCTTGATTATTTATAAGGGAAGTGGCTGTTTTGTTTGTGTCAAACAATTGGATGGACACCTCGAAATCTGAGGGAAAAAAATTCTCGGCATACAGATAAATTTTACCATTTAACCAATCTATCCATTCAATGTTTTCATTGATTTTCAGATCGATGGTGTCGCTTAACACAAGGTCCTGGGCAGTCAATGACATAGGTATGTCCAATTCAAAATAACTTTGAAAAGGATAGTTTTTATACAAAAAATCATTGCCCGAAGAAATATTCCCCATGGGATTTACTTTCAATTCCAGATCATATACCAGGCGATTGGGCATAATTTCAAAAAATTGATCAATGTTCGAATTGTTTTGATCTAGAATGTATTCTTTGGGAACAGAATATACAGGGGGTGTTTGACCTGTTTCGATGGCTCTTGTTAATTGTATGGCTTGACCAATAATGTTGTTTGAAAGATTGACCGTCTGCCCATTTTTTGTGTTGATGGCAGTCAATCCATTGATTTTCAGCACGGCATCCACGCCAAATTGATTGTTAAACCTGAGCAACATTTTGACTTTTTCTAGATTTAAGGCACCGGATACATAAGATGAAAATTGATCGAAAATAGCCGTATCGGGTCCGAGTTTAAAAGTTTCCTTGCCAAAATAACCTTTAATATAAGATGGGGATATATCCCTGTAATTTGTTGTAATTTTAAACAAGGTGCTGGATGACAAGGGAATGTTTTGAGATGCCTGGGGATTTAACTGGGCATAAAAATTAACAGCCAGTTTGTTGTAAGAATTTTGATTGGGGCCTGTCAAATCGAGTGTGTATCCTTGGATATTTAAAGTTTTTTTGAATATAGCTTTTGCACCCTGAGCAGCCGGAACCGTATCGACCAAATTCAAAGATTGATTGTTTTTTTTGGCACCGGGTACATTATAAGTGACTATAATTTTTTCAGGTACATTACTTTCTATGGTAATGTCAATAAAACCTTTCTCTATTTCGGCATATGACAACTCAAGTGGTGATGCATTTAATTTTATGGTTTGTGCGTTGGAATAAAAAATGTATCCAGGTGGCGCATTTATACTAAAAGGAATAGATAAACTTTCTATAAGTGTGGTGTCAGGAATTTTTCCAAGAGAGTCCAAAGGCAAATCATAGAAATCGTGTTTAAATACAACATGCACAACACCATTGCTGTCTCCTGTCAAATATTCATCGTTTAAAAAGTTATTAAGCGTAAATTTTGCATTTGCCAAAGGAGTAACAATATCGCTTTGCCATGAAGTGGGCTTTTTTTCTTTTTTACAAGTGTAAAACAAGAAAAAAAGAGGAATTATCAAAATTGAGAAATTACATTTCATTCTTTATAATATTTATCACCCCAACGCGAAAATAAAAATTTCTGATATTCTTTTTCCCTTAAATTGTTTCCGGGTTTATAAAAGGTAGTATTTTGCAAATGAACGGGCATAAATTCCTGATGGGCAAAGTTTCCTTCATAATTATGATCATATTTATATTCCTGTCCATAACCCAATTCTTTCATCAATTGTGTTGGTGCATTCCTGAGATGAAGGGGAACGGGCAACTGGCCGGTTTCTTTTACTTTTTGTAATGCATAGTCAATGGCAAGATAGGCAGAATTGCTTTTTGGACTGCATGCAAGGTAAATGGTCGCTTCTGCAAGTATAATACGTCCTTCGGGCATACCGATTTGGTTCACAGCCTGAAATGCATTATTGGCAATCACCAATGCAGTCGGGTTGGCCAATCCTATATCTTCTGCAGCTGAAATTATCAACCTTCGGGCTATAAATAACGGATCTTCACCGGAATCAATCATTCTCGCCAGCCAATATATTGCGGCATTGGGATCCGAACCTCTGATGGACTTGATAAAAGCACTTATTGTATCATAATGATTCTCACCTTGTTTGTCGTATTTTTGAATGAATTGTTGGGCTACAGAACGAATATTGTCATCATTTATGATAATTTCAGTTTTATCCAACTGGGCATTGACAGACAGTTCCAACAAATTTAACATCTTGCGTGCATCACCACCGGAATATAAAAACAACAAATCTGTAGATTCAACAATGATGTTAAGACCCTTTAAAAATTCGTCTTTTTCAAGTGCCGATGTTAAAATTTGTTCAAGCTCTTCTTTACTTAATGGATTCAATACATAAACCTGGCAACGGGACAATAAGGCGGGAATAACCTCAAAAGAAGGGTTCTCCGTGGTGGCACCTATCAATAGTATTTCACCACGTTCAACAGCACCCAATAAATAATCTTGTTGTGATTTTGAAAACCGATGAATTTCATCCACAAACAAAACTGTTTTTCCTTGATCAAACAAACCTTTTTCTTTTGAAGATTTGATAACTTCTTTTATTTCTTTCACTCCGGCTTCAATCGCACTGATGCTTTGAAATTTTAAATCCAAAGACCGGCTGAGTATATAAGCCAATGTGGTTTTACCTGTACCCGGTGGTCCCCAAAGAATCATTGAAGGCAAATAACCATTTTCAACACATTTGTATAATGGTCCATTTTCCCCAATAAGATGTCTCTGTCCGGTAAATTCACTGATAGTTTTTGGTCTTACTCTCTCTGCCAAAGGTATTTCGGGTAGATTTTTCATAATAGTTTTACACTAAAACAAAAAGGCAGGAATTTCCTGCCTTTTCAGACACGGCCAATCAAAATTTTATTCTTCTCCCGTTTCGGCTTTTTTCTGTTTTTGTTTGCTTACTTTCAATACTAATTCATTCTTCTCTTTATCCAGGCTTACTTTTATCGTATCACCTTCCTGTATCTTGGATTTGATGATTTCTTCAGCCAATGGGTCTTCGAGATATTTCTGAATGGCACGTTTCAATGGACGTGCTCCATATTCGGGATCAAAACCTTTTTCGGCAATAAAATCCTTTGCATCTTCATTCAACACCAGCTTGTAGCCGAGGTCTTCTATACGTTTATATAATCCGGCCAATTCAATGTCGATAATACGATGGATATCTTCGCGTTTCAAGGAGTTAAATATTATCACATCGTCAATCCTGTTGAGAAACTCAGGAGCAAATGCTTTTTTTAATGCTTTTTCGATCACACTGCGGGCATATTCGTCCATTTGTTCTTGCTTGGCTTTGGTAGTAAAGCCCACACCTTGCCCAAAATCCTTTAATTGTCTGACACCTATGTTGGAAGTCATGATGATGATGGTATTGCGAAAATCGATTTTCCTGCCCAAACTATCGGTAATATGACCGTCATCCAAAATTTGCAATAAAATATTGAAAACATCCGGATGGGCTTTTTCTATTTCGTCTAATAACACCACAGAATATGGGCGTCTTCTCACTTTTTCTGTCAATTGACCACCTTCTTCATAACCAACATATCCGGGAGGAGCACCAATTAATCGGGAAACAGCAAATTTTTCCATATACTCACTCATGTCAATTCTTATCAATGCATCGTCAGAATCAAACAAATAACGGGCAAGAACTTTGGCCAATTGAGTTTTTCCGACACCTGTAGGACCTAAGAAAATAAAGGAACCAATAGGACGATTCGGATCTTTTAAACCGGCACGATTGCGTTGTATGGCTTTGACCACTTTTTGAACGGCTTCTTCTTGTCCAATTACTTTGCCACTTAGTTCCTCGGCCATTTTCACCAAACGTTCACTTTCTTGTTGAGCAATACGTTGAACGGGAATACCGGTCATCATGGCTACCACTTCCGCAACATTTTCATCGGTAACTACTTCGCGATGAATTTTAATTTCTTCTTCCCATTTTGCTTTTGCTGCTTCAAGCTCGTTCAAAAGTTTTTTCTCTTCATCTCTCCATTTGGCAGCTTCTTCAAATTTGCTTGCAGATATGGCATTGTTTTTTTGTTGTCTTACTTTTTCTATTTCTTCTTCGAGTTGTGTGATATTTTTGGGCACTTTTACATTTTTTATGTGAACTCTTGCACCGGCTTCATCCAAGGCATCTATGGCTTTATCGGGCAAAAATCGGTCGGTAATGTATCTTTCTGTTAGTTTTACACAAGCTTCAATTGCCTCAGGGGTGTATGTAACATTATGATGTTCCTCATATTTTGATTTGATGTTGTTTAAAATAATGATTGTTTCTTCGGGTGAAGTGGGTTCTATAAGTACTTTTTGAAAACGGCGTTCCAATGCTCCGTCTTTTTCGATATATTGACGGTATTCGTCGAGGGTGGTCGCACCGATAACCTGAATGTCGCCTCTTGCAAGGGCCGGTTTAAACATATTGGATGCATCAAGCGAACCTGAAGCCCCACCGGCACCAATGATGGTGTGAATTTCATCAATAAACAAGATGACATCAGGGTTTTTTTCAAGTTCGTTCATCAAAGCTTTCATTCGTTCTTCAAACTGTCCACGGTATTTGGTACCGGCAACCAATGAAGCCAGATCCAGGGTAACAATTCTTTTATTAAACAATACACGAGGCACTTTTTTTTGTATGATTCTCATAGCCAACCCTTCGGCAATTGCAGATTTTCCAACTCCGGGTTCACCAATCAAAATCGGATTGTTTTTTTTGCGGCGGGATAATATTTGCGACACTCTTTCAATTTCTTTTTCACGTCCTACTATGGGGTCAAGTTTATTTTCGGCAGCCAGTTTAGTCAAATCACGTCCGAAATTGTCCAAAACCGGGGTTTTGCTTTTTGACTCCGGACCTTGACGTGAGGAAGACGACCCAAAAGATGGTTCATCATCATCATCCTCGCTACCCGAAAGCTCAGACAAAATATCCTTTTGCGTAGGTTTACCGATGATTTCATCTTTGACATCATCGTAGTAAACTGAGAATTTTTCCAATGCACGTGACACTAAATTTTCATCATCATGCAAAATGGCAAGCAAAAGATGTTCGGTGTCCACTTTGGGCGAGCGTAATTCTATGGCTACCAATTGAGAAAATTTAAGCATGCGTGCTGCTTGTTTGGTCAAGGGAATGGTAGCCGAATGATGAAGATGATATGAACCCTCGGGTAATTTTTTCTCAATTTCATTTTTTAATTCTAATGGCGAAACTCCAAGTTTCTGGAGTATTTGCACTGCTTTGCTGTCGGTTAATCTTAATAATCCGAGCATCAAATGCTCTATGCCTATGAAGTCGTGCCCCAAACGCAAGGCCTCCTCTCTGCTAAACTGTATCACATCATTGACGCGATTTGTGAAATTTTCATTTTTCAAACTCATAATATGGCAATTTTTACAAAATTAAACAATAAATCTACTTCAAATGTATTTTCTTTTTAAAAAGAAAAAATTATGCCGTAGTTATTTTTTAAACAAAAAAATGTTAGTAAACCGACAATTTGGCTTTTTTAATAATGCGATATGATGCTTAACTTCGCTAACCAAAAAAATAATGTATTTTTGCCATTAAAATTTTAATTTAAACTGAAATTATGTCAGATAAGGAAAAAATTATTTCGGTTAATATCGAAAACGAAATGAAACAGGCCTACATCGATTATTCGATGTCGGTGATTGTTTCGAGGGCGCTCCCGGATGTACGAGATGGTTTGAAACCGGTACACAGACGTATTTTATATGCCATGAATGAACTTGGCTTGCGCCATGACAAGCCCTATAAAAAATCGGCCAGAATTGTAGGGGAGGTCTTAGGTAAATACCATCCTCATGGCGATTCTGCTGTTTATGATGCCATGGTACGTATGGCTCAAGAATGGAGTATGCGTTATCTGCTTGTAGACGGACAGGGAAACTTCGGTTCAATTGACGGAGACAGTCCTGCCGCAATGCGTTATACGGAAGCCCGCCTCCAAAAGATTGCCGAAGAAATGTTGATGGATATAGACAAAGAAACAGTCGATTTTACCAACAATTTTGATGATACATTGAAAGAGCCCACAGTTTTACCATCCAGAATACCCAATCTGTTGATGAACGGAGCGTCGGGCATCGCCGTTGGTATGGCTACGAATATGGCCCCTCATAATCTCAGCGAACTTATAGATGGAATTGTTCAATATATTGATAATAATGATATTACGATTGATGAATTGATGCAATACATTAAAGCCCCGGATTTCCCTACCGGCGGTATTATTTATGGTTATGAAGGCGTAAAACAAGCATTTCATGAAGGGCGTGGTCGAGTGATAATTCGAGGAAAAGCAGAAATTGAGGTGGATGAAAACGGCCGCGAACAAATCATCGTCACCGAGATTCCCTATATGGTCAATAAGGCCGAAATGATCAAAAAAATTGCCGATCTGGTAAATGATAAAAAAATCGAAGGCATATCGGATATCCGTGACGAATCCGACCGAAACGGGCTCAGGGTTGTGTTTGAATTGAAACGTGATGCAAACGCCAAAGTGGTATTAAATAATCTTTACAAACACTCTCAACTGCAAAGTGCTTTCAATATCAATAACATCGCATTGTCAAAAGGCAGGCCGGTGCAACTAAACCTCAAGGACTTAATCAGGGAATTTGTTGATTTCCGTCATGAGGTAGTTGAAAGACGAACAAAATATGAATTGAAAAAAGCTCAAGAAAGGGCACATATCCTTGAAGGACTGAAAATTGCTGTCGAAAACATCGATGAGGTAATTAAAATCATTCGTTCCAGTTACGAAGTATCCGAAGCACGCCAGGGCTTGATGGAAAGATTTGAACTGACCGAAATTCAAGCCAATGCTATTCTTGATATGCGCCTGCAAAAATTGACAGGTCTGCAAATAGAAGATCTTATCAAAGAACTGGAAAACCTCAGAAAATTGATTGCCGAATTGGAATCGATACTGGCCAGCAAGGAGAAAAGAATGCAAATCATCAAAGATGAACTCATAGAGATTAAAAATAAATATGGAGATGAACGACGTTCGGTGATAGAATACAATTCCGACGAGTTTAGCATTGAAGATATGATCCCAGACGACGATATGGTCATCACCATCTCTCATCTCGGATATATTAAACGCACTCCTTTGGCAGAATACCGCAGACAATCAAGAGGTGGGGTAGGATCGAAAGCATCGGCAACACGCGACGAAGATTTTCTCGAACATCTTTTTGTGGCATCGGCCCACAATTATCTCTTAATTTTCACCCAAAAAGGCAAATGTTATTGGATGCGAGTTTTTGAAATACCCGAAGGACAAAAAAATACCAAAGGAAGAGCCATCCAAAATTTGATACAAATTGATCAGGATGATAAGGTAATGGCCTATATCAACGTAAAAGACATTAAAGATAAGGAATACATCGAGAATAACTACCTGGTGATGTGCACCAAAAAAGGAATCATCAAAAAAACTCCGTTGGAACAATTCTCCCGTCCGAGATCAAATGGAATTATTGCCGTGAACGTAAGGGAAGGAGACGAATTGATTGAAGTGAAGCTGACCGGAGGTAAGGATGAGATTATGATAGCCCTTAAATCGGGTAAAGCCATAAGATTCCCCGAGTCAAAGGTAAGACCGGTAGGAAGAAATGCTATCGGTGTGAAAGGAGTTACACTGTCTGACGAACAAGATGAAGTGGTGGGAATGATTACCATTTCCAATCCTTTGGAAGAAACTGTGTTGGTGGTATCTGAAAAAGGATACGGAAAAAGATCATTCTTAAAAGATCCTGCAACCGGTGAAGAAATTTACAGAATTACCAATCGAGGTGGAAAAGGTGTAAAAACCATAAACATTACCAAAAAAACCGGCAAGTTGATAGCCATCAAAGCAGTAACCGATAAAGATGATTTGATGATCATTACCCGCAACGGACTGTTAATCAGAATGCCGGTAAAAGAAATACGGGTAATGGGAAGAGCCGCACAAGGAGTAAAATTGATCAATTTAAAAAATAACGATGAAATAGCAGCCGTGGCTAAGGTTGAAAACGAAGATGATTTTGAAAATAATGAAGTAAAAGATATGGAAAATATCATTCAATCGCCCGACGAAGGAATGAATGGTATGGATATTGATACTAACAACGAAAATCTAAATCATGAAGAATAAAAAGTCAAATCAAAAAAAGAAGATTATGAAAAAAACATTGGGATCATTGTTGGTTGTGGCTTCGTTGGTCGCAACTCCAACTTTATGGGCACAAAAAAACAAAGTGTTGAATGCATACAATTACAATCGCTCGTATGAAAAATCGGGAAAATGTTCGGATTTGGCTAAGGGCATTCAAGAAATTGAACCGGCCACTCAACACGAACAAACTATGAACATGGCCAAAACATGGAAATACAGAGGGGATCTTTATTTTAATATTATTGTAAGCCAGGACAACCAATGTAAGCAATTAGCACCGGATGCTTTAGATAAAGCTTATGAGTCATACATAAAAGCACTAAAATTAAATTTTGACAATCCGGAATTACGTCAATTGGACATTGAGAATAATAAAGAAGATCTGATGAAATTTATGATGGCTTTGATGGATAAAAACAATAAATTTGAAGATCCTTCTTATACGGCAGAAATTATCGGCGCTAAATTTCCTGTTTTATCCAATGCCTTTATCAATGAAGGCGTAAATCAATTCCAACAAAAGCAAGATTATAATAAGGCCTATGAAATGTTTGCCAAAGGTGCTTCAGTGGCTCAGTTGACAGGTAAAACCGATACTCTTGCTTTATATTATGCTGCCATTGCAGCTCAAAAAGCCGGAAAAAATGAAGAAGCAAAAACGATTTTCGAAGCACTTACCCAATTAAAATATGATGGAGGCGGTGAAGGCCCAAAAATATATTCATTTCTGGCTCAAATTTATAAAGAGGAAGGAAATCAAGAAAAATACATTGAAACTATTCAACGAGGAAGAAAAGCATATCCCAACGACAAAGCTTTAATTCTGGAGGAATTGGATTATTACCTTCAAAAAGGTGAAAACCAGCAAGCACTCAACAATTTGAATCTAGCCATTGAAAAGGATCCACAAAATCATGTTCTCTATTTTGCCCGCGGGACTATTTACGATAAACAAGGGGACATTGCCAAAGCCGAAAAAGATTACCTAAAAGCCATTGAATTAAAATACGATTATTTCGATGCTATTTATAACCTTGGTGCTCTTTATTACAACAATGGCGTTGAATATAACAATAAAGCCAATGATTTACCCCCGTCGCAAGTTAAACAAGCAAAAGAACTTCAGGATAAAGCAAATGCCGAATTCAAAAAAGCATTGCCTTACCTTGAAAAAGCCAATCAATTACAACCCGACGATATGACGGTGGTGCAATCATTGCAAAAAATTTATGCTTTGACAGGAGACCGTGAAAAATACAATGCATTGAAGGCTAAATATAGCAAATAATAAACCGGAATATGCAAAGTAAAAAGGGCTGTTTTCAGCCCTTTTTATTTTTCGAAACTTTTAATTAAACATTATATAGTTTAGGACCTTTCTTTCTTTTCGAATATTATTGTTGAAAATTTTTAGAATCTTCAAAATAATCGCAAAAACAAATTAAATCTGCAGACAGTTTTTTTGATTTCCCAGATTATCAATTTTTTTCCGAGTCAATCGGTGGTTTTGAATAGTTTCTTGTAATAGGTTTAGATATTTGTTATTGGTGAATGTTTTGATTGCCTGAATGATTTAAGGTAGTGCTATACCATTTTGCAAAAGTATTTTTATCAAAAATTATCTTATTCACTGATTATGAAAAATCTTTTTATCAAATTTAAATGAAAAAGCCACATTGACTTTTCAATGTGGCTTTTCAGCTATGAACAAAGCAGTTTAACCGCCTTTTTTAATTGAAAAGATTAATTTCTTCTTCGGTTGATGGGTTATTTTTAGATTCTTGCAAAGTTTCTTGTTCATTGGAGGTTTCCTCCTCGCTTGCTTTGCCATTATTTCTTGCTTTCACCACAGTTTTATTAGATTTAATGGCGTTGATGCTGATCATTTGCAATCCTTGTGGTTCCAGCTTTAATTCTTTTAATGCCATTCCTAATCCAATGGCTGTTATATAGTCAGTCAGATCAAAACTTACCTCGTACTCGTCACCGGTAATTTTGGGATCAACAGTAAATTTGATTTTGTTTTCCACACAATATTCAATCAATAAAGGCAATGTCTTTTTCTTAACGATCACAGATGGTTTTTGATGATCTGTCAACATATTTTAAAATTTTTACAGAACAAAATTAAGCTTATGAAGCTAATCCTCTATTTCACGAAATTAACAATCTGTTAATAACTTCAATTTTTCAACACTCACAATAATTTTTCAATTGTTTATCAATAAGATTACTTTCAAATTATGTTGAAAATATGTTAGTTGTTGATACAAGTGTTGAGTTGCGGAAATGATAAATAGAATTTTAAAGAATGATTTGTGAGAAATTTATCTTTGATTTTTGGAGGGATTGGATAAATTAATCACACACCCGGCCTTTGGCTTTGCCTTGTTCATATTCGGCCTGCAGACGGCGGTATTCTTCTTCGAGTTCTTTGATATCGAGATTTTGCCTTAAGATATCTTCCACATCGGGTTTGCCTGCCTTAACCCACGCAGTGTACCAGATACTTCCCAATCGAATGATACTTTTTCTCATACGGTCTTCCACCATTCCTTGCAATGCTTCGTGATAGGCCTTAGAAAATTCATAGGAGTAAACTTTTATGGTCGTCCGGCCTCTTGTTTCGATTGAATATTTTTTGTCGGGAGGAAATTGATTCGACAATTCGGCTTCAATCATTAAAACCGTATCTTTAAGTCGGAAGCTTTCCAGCACGGCCTGCCATGCCATATCCAAAGGATCTTTGATAAAGGTTGCTTTTCCGGCAAAGTAATCATAGTCCTCGGCAAACAATTCAGGTAATCTTGATTCCCAAAAGCCGTGTATGCCGTATTGATTGGTGAATTGTCCATTGTAATTTTTGGTAGTATGCAAGGGCACGTGAGCATCCCCGACATAATGCCCAATATCGGCGGAATATTTCAATATTTTGTTCAGGTTTTTTTCTCTAAAAGCAAACATTAGTTTGACAAACATTTTATCAAGATTCCAAGGCAAAATGCCATGAGCCCTTAATGTGTCTTCGGTATACTTGGCAACCGCATCTTCCCAATGTTTGGGAACAATTTCAAAAACATCTCCTTGACCGTTGTAATAGCGATCCAGATCAATGTAATGATTTTCGGCTTCGCCTTCCACGGCATAGCGTCTTTTATCCGGATCGGGTGCATGATCGGTAATGTATTCAATATGTTTCTTGTATAAAGGGAAAAGTTCGGGAGGCAATGTGAAAACAGCCATTCTGTTGATACGTTTGTGTCCGTAAAAACCCCAACGGTATGTAGAACCATTGAAGGCAATAATAAACAATGATCCAAAAATGAGTAGTATAGAAAAAGGTTTCATACAATGTCTTAATGGGATAAAATTAAAGATTTTTCATCAAATTTTCTTTTTTCAATTGTTCATAAAAAATATATGAAATCCATAAAAGCATAAGCATGCCATAAAAAAAATCCACAAATGGGGATATTAAAAATTCTGATACCCAAATGATGGTTATCATTGTAATATACCACAGGGTTTTCAACCCAGAAACTGCCGGTGAGAATGCCGTTTGACAACAGAAAAAATGGCAAGATCAATACATATTCTATCAGAAAGTATTTTAAAAATTTTTGGTCGTAATAGAGAAACAAAAAGAAAAACAAGCTGTAGGATAGTATCAAAAAAGTAGAAAATGTATACCATTGTTGGCTATAAATCACTGCCAGGATGATGGACAAGACAAAAATCAATGTGAAAAAAACTCTTGCCGGTATAGAATTGACCGGTATGTATTTATCAAACTGAACGATATTGAAAAAAGTGAAAACACAGGCATATGGAATGACGAAAAAAAACAATATTTCTTCCACGGGTAAGTTAAATATCTTAATACCGGTAATATAATCTTCATTAAACCACCAAACATTCTGAGAAGTAAAGAAAATATCCCATACAATAAAAAAAAGTGCTACCGGTATAGATGCCAGGACAAATTTTTTTAAATGCCGAATAAAATAAAATTTGCGTGTAAAAGAAAACAACAATGGAAAAATTATTACGCCGGCAAGAACCAGAAAATATACAAAATGTGCATCATTGATTTTCATCAGCTGTTTTTGAAAAATTTACGGGGCACCAAGAGCAATCCGAAACATTCTCCATCTTCTTTGCCTATGTGTTTGTGATGAGCTTTGTGAGCACGTATAAGGGCTTTGAAATACGGAATGTTTCGAAACCTGTCCATAAATTTAAATCTTCTGTGAATTAATACTTCATGGATGAGAAAGTATGTCAAACCATACAGGGTAATTCCTGATGCTATTGCATTGAGGTATGAATACTGCGGAAAAAAAGTCCCGATAAGAAACATTAACATGGATGGTAGGGCAAAAATTAAAAAGAAAACATCGTTTTTTTCAAAAAATGGATGAGGTTTTTTACGTGGATCGTGATGATCTTCATGAAAATACCACATAAAACCATGCATGACATATTTATGGGTCATCCAGGTGACGCCTTCCATGATGCCATAGGTAATGAGTGTGATAATGGCAAATTTTAACATATTCTATCAGTTATTGAATTGAGTAAATGCAAATTTAAATCTTTTAAAACTAAAGTGGACCAAAATGTGCAAATACTTTTGTTGTTTTTTATCCAATCTTTCAATTCTTCTATGGGAATGTAAGTATATTGCATGACTTCTCTCGGGTTGGGGGCGGGATGTTCATCAGAAAATGTGAGATATACGTGGTCGATTTCATTTTCAATCATGCCATTGCCTACATTTTCAACATAATGTATGGTTTTCCAGTAAAACCATTGATTGCTTTCGATGCCCAATTCTTCCTTCAACCGCCTTTTGCATGCTTCGATGTTGTCTTCGTTCCACATGGGATGTGTGCAACATGTGTTGGCCCATTTACCCGGTGAGTGATATTTGGTCATGGCACGCCGTTGAAGCAACACTTTATGATCTGAGGTGATTAAAATCACTGACACAGCTCTGTGTAACAATCCTTCTTTGTGGACAGTTAATTTGTCTTTTGTGCCAATGGGTTTGTCGTTTTTATCGACAAGAATCAACATGTCTTTTGGATGTGTGTCAGGACTAATTTTCATAAACAGTTTCTTTTATACGTTTATATAAATATTCATCTTTTTTTTCAATTAAATGGATAGATTGAAGTAAGATTTTTTTGTCTTCATTTCTGTTGTCATATCCCAATATAGAGGGTATTTCATTTTGCACGGCATATCTCAACAGGCGTAATTCCAACAAACCGGGATGCTGTTGAATGCAAGAATCTAATATAGCTTTACCGGAATTGAAAAAATGCAATTTTGAAAATGGATTGAACACATTGTCTGCTTCAAGAAAAAGCATCATGGCTCCATATCCTTTTACAACAGGATTTGTCGATTGATTCAGATAAGCGGCATAGTAGAGGCAACTATCTTTTTTCGTTTTGGCTTTGTTCAAAAGCAAACGGGCTTCTTCCACACTTTGACCAAATGTGCTTATACCTGTCAAAAATATGAGAATGAAAAAAGTCATTGTCAGAAATATTTTATTCATGTGTAACTGTTTTCATAAAGTTACATTCCAACCAGGCCTTCACCATTAGTGCAAACTTTCGCAGGTTATTGATTCTTATTCGTTTCTTCAAAAGTTGTTCTTTGTTCATTTTTAGTTTCTTAAACAAATTATAGTAATAAACATAGGCGACATATACACCGGTTTTGCAACCTGCAGGAAGCGTTTTGATACCCTTCAAGGCCAAATCAAAATCTTTTTGAATATTGTCGAAAATAAAATCGATATCGGCAGAGCTCAACCTGTTGAAATCGACGTCGGGAAAATAGATACGTCCAAGGTCGTAGAAGTCATGTCCCACATCCCTAAGGAAATTTACTTTTTGAAATGCCGATCCCAAAGCACGGGCAGGTGCCAAAAGCTTTTCATAAGTTTGTTGATCTCCGTTAACAAAAACTTTTAAGCACATAAGTCCTACTACTTCCGCTGAGCCATAAATATATTGTTTAAAAGATTTCTCGTCATGTACATTTTTTTCTAAATCCATGTACATACTGTTTAAAAAAGCGTCGATCAATGATTTGTCAATGTGAAATTGATTGACCGTATGTTGAAAGGCATGCAAGACAGGGTTGGTGGATATTTTGCGTTCGATGGCAAGGTAAGTATCTTCGACAAATTCGTCTAAAAGCTTTTTTTTATCGTGTTGGTGGAATGTATCCACAATTTCGTCGGCTAATCTGACAAAACCGTAAATAGCGTAAATATGTGGCCTAATGTTCTTATCCAATAGTTGCGTTCCGATGGAAAAACTCGTGCTATAACGGTTGGTGATTTGCTTTGACAACTCAAATGACGTGTTTTTGTATAAATCATAATTATTCATATTGTAAATTTAAAAAATTTTGAATTAAACCGGCTGCTATTTCACCAGAAATAATACAGGGAGGTAATCCCGGACCCGGCACGGTAAGCTGTCCTGTGTAAAATAAATTTTTTATTTTGTAATTTTTCATTTTCGGTTTAAAAATCGCGGTTTGCATTAAGGTATTGGCTAAACCATAGGCATTTCCTTTAAATGAATTATATCGGTCTATAAAATGTTTTTTGGCGACATGTTTTTTGAATACAACATAAGGAGCTATACTTTCACCGGAGAATTTTTCCAAACGTGAAATGATGTTATTGTAGATGGCATCAATACTTTCCTTATTTTCTTGAATCTCTACCGAAACAGGAACCAATATGACCAAATTTTCTTTGCCCGGAGGTGCCACGCTTTTGTCTGTTTTAGAAGTTGCCGAAACGTAAAACAAAGGGTTTTCGGGCCATTGATGAGTATTATAAACCTTAGCAATGTGAGATTCAAAATCCGCGTCAAAAAACAATGTGTGATGCCGTAGTTTTGGCAGAGGTTTGTCAATTCCGAGATAAAACAGCAAGGCAGAAGGAGCAAATGTTCTTTTTTCCCAATAGGATTCATCGTAATTGCGGTATGACTCGGGTAATAATTTTTCCGTAAAAACATAATCAGCCGAGGACAATACAGCATCGGCCTGAATGTAATCATTGTCAATGTGAACTCCTTTAACCAGATTTCCTTCTAAAACCAATTTCTTTACAGGGGTATTGTAATAAAATTGAACACCCAAATCCTTGGCAATGGTTTCAAAAGCTTTGGCAATTTGGTACATTCCGCCTTCCGGATACCATGTTCCTTCTACAAAAGCGGCATAATTCATCAGGTGATACAATGCAGGTATTTTATCGGCTGTCGAACCCAAAAATATCACCGGAAATTCAAGCAATTGACGAAGATGGGGATGTTTAAAAAGTTTTCTCACTTCCTTGCTGACAGTAGTAAAAACTGATTTAATCAACACCGGATTGAATGCTTGGGGATCGATAAAGTCCAGTAAAGAAAGATATGGCTTATAGACCATATCGCCCATTGCCACTTCATAAATTTTTTTGCTTTTTTTGAGGTAGTGCTCGAATTTTTCGGCACTTCCCGGTTCTGTTTTTTCAAACTCTTCGTAAAGTTGTTCTAAATTTTTCCAAACAGGAAAACTTTTGTTTTCTTCAAAAACAATCTCAAAACCCGGATCCAGGGGAATCAGTTGATAAAAATCAGATGTTTTATAGCCGAAAGATTCGTAAAACCGGTCAAAAACATTGGGCATCCAATACCAACTGGGCCCCATGTCGAAAGCGAATCCGGAGGATTCAAAAAAATCTATTCTTCCGCCCGGTTGTTCATTTTTTTCGAACACCGTCACTTCAAATCCCATCCGGGACAAATGACAAGCAGCCGACATTCCCGAAATGCCGGCACCAATGATGACTATGCGAGGTTTATGATTCATCGATTATTTTCAGATTTTTTTAATTTTTAGATAAAATTCATTTAAATCTTTCACTATAGCTAAGTTTTTATTATCGTTAAAAGTTTTTTTTATTGAAGTTAAATTGTTTTTTTCTCCTGAAATCCATACAGACGCGTTATTTCCCAATATTTCAAACAAATTTCCGGCAATTTTTACGCTTTCTTTCTCATTTCTATATAATAAAAAGGTAAGATAGACAACATCTTCTTTAAACATTTCGGTGAACCGTTTCAAATTTTCCAAGGGGACATCTTCTCCGAGGTAATAAGTTTTAAATCCCTTTTTTCTCAAGAGGTAGTTGGCAAATAATAAAGGAATTTGGTGATAATGATTGGGTGGTAAAAACAATACGAATTTTCTTGAATGTATGTTTCTAATGGGAAGCAAAGAAATCCACTCTTGGATCATTCGGGTGATGATTTGTGAAGCAAAGTGTTCTTCCAGCGGGCTTATGTTGTCTATCTTCCATAAAGCGCCTAATTTGTTGAGCAAAGGATAAATGATATTGGTGATGGTATATACTTTTCCAAAACGTTCTACAGATTTTCGAAAATATAGTTCAAAATGAGTTTCATCCAAATCTACCGCACATTTAAGCATTTCATTGATAAAAATGGCATAAGTGTCATTTGAGAGGGCATTGTCCAATGTTTGCAAGATTACTTTTTTGCGTTCATTCTCCGAAAGGTTGATGGCTTCCGATATTTTATAACCAAGATTGATAAGTTCCTGAATGGTAAGAAGTTTCTTTAAATCTTTGTCGGTATAAATTCTTGTGCCTCCGGGTGTCCTTTGTGGCTCAAAAATAGAGTATCTTTTTTCCCACATTCTGAGGTTGTGGGGCTTAACTCCCGTCAATCCGGACAAAGTACCAATATCTAATTCTAATGACATAGTGAAGCAAAATTAATAAATGTTTAAATAATTTACACAAAAGTTAAAAAAAAAATGTTAATATAGAGGTTGTATGTAATTTATGTATAACTTTGTAAAGTAATATTTTAACATAATGAGTAAAACTATATTAATAGCCGGAGGTTCGGGTCTTGTGGGACGACATTTAACTGAACATTTGTTAAGAAAAAAATATCGGATAAGATGGTTGTCAAGAAATGTTAGAAATATCCGGAAAAACGATAACTTACAAGTTTTTTTGTGGGAACCCGGGAAAAATTTTATTGACAAATCTGCTCTTGAAAATGTGGATGTCGTAATTAACCTCGCCGGGCAAAATATTGCAGGACACAGGTGGACAGATGATTACAAAATGAAAATTTTGGCTTCGAGAGTGCAAAGTAGTCATACGCTTGCATACGCCATTGAAAAGCAAAAGGTCAAACCAGAATTGTTTATTGGAGCAAGTGCAGTAGGTTTTTACGGAATGTTGATCAGCGACAAGATATTTTATGAAACCGATCCGCCTGCCAATGATTTTTTCGGCAAAACATGCAGTGAATGGGAGAGGAGCTATCGGCCGTTTGACAAATTGTGCAATCAAGTGGCTGTCTTGCGTATCGGATTGGTATTGTCCGACAAAGGAGGTTTTCTTCCAAAAGCAGCCATACCGGTAAAATGGGGGTTGGGAATGTCCATTTCGCCCGGTTGTCAGATTCTTCCCATGATTCATATCGATGATTTATGCAGGATCTTTGAGTTTTTGATTGAAAATACTCAAAAAGCCGGTCTCTACAATGCCGTCGGCGATATGCAACTTACCTATGATGAAATGGTCAGAATCTTAGCCAAACATTTTCGCCGCCCATTGTGGTCTTTCAGAGTGCCTGAGTTCGTTCTCAAATTGATTTTTGGAGAACAACACAAAATGCTTACCACAGGTGTAAGAGTCAGCAACGAAAAATTAAAAAAAGCAGGTTTTGAACTTTTGTTTAACGATTTTCAAGAATCATTAAAATCATTTAAACTGTGATTGAAATTGATAGAAATTAACTTAAAAATTTAATGGAATGATGATATATCGGTTGCATGATAAAATATTGTTGAAAACGACTATCGATCAAGCATGGGATTTTTTCTCAGACCCACACAATTTGAACGAAATTACTCCGAAAGATTTGTCATTTGAAATTTTGTGGGGAGCAGACCGAAAAATGTATCCGGGGCAAATAATCACATACAAGGTTAGTCCCTTCCCGTTCTACAAAAGCACCTGGGTTACGGAAATTACTCATGTAAAAGAAAAAGAGATGTTTGTGGACGAACAACGTTTCGGCCCCTACAGTTTTTGGCATCATCAGCATCTATTCAAAGAAACCGAAAACGGCGTGTTAGCCGAAGACATCGTACATTACAAGATTCCTTTAGGTATTTTGGGAGATATTGCTAATGCTTTAATTGTCAAAAAGAGGTTGAGACAAATTTTTGACTTCCGTCATCAGAAACTTATGGAAATCTTTAATAAATGCTGAATCCATGAACGTTAACAAAATTAATGTCTTCTGGTTCAGAAGGGATTTAAGATGGGATGATAACCATGCCCTGTATCTTGCCCTATCAGAAAAAATACCTGTCTTGCCTGTGTTTATTTATGACCGAAACATACTTGACGAATTGCCGGAGAACGATCATAGAGTTTCTCTGATTTACGATCGTTTGTCAGATTTGAATTTACTTGTGGCAAACCAACATTCCTCCGGCATATTCATATTTAAAGGCAAACCGGCCGAGGCATTTGAATTTCTCACACAAAAATACCATATCAACAAGGTCTTTGCCAATGAAGATTATGAACCATATGCCGCTCAAAGAGACGGCGAAATACAACAATTGCTCGACAGAAAAGAAATTGAACTGATACTAGTGAGGGACCATATCATATTATCTCTTGATGAAATAAAATCTGACTCCGAAGAGATATACCGTGTATATACACCCTTTTCCAAGAAATGGAAGTCTATTTTTGAACCTGCAACCCATTTAAAACATTATCCTTCGGAAAAATTGTTGGAAAATCTGATGAAATTGCCTGCCGATTGGCATTTTCCATCATTGCAAGAGATTGGTTTCAAGCCATCCACTATTCAATATCATCTCTTTGATTTTCAGGAAATGAAAAAAATCATTTCAAACTACCATCAAACAAGGGATAATTTTTCTTTTGAAAAAGGCACAACAAACGTTTCAACCGCTTTGAGATTTGGGTTGATAAGCATCAGAAAACTATTCAAAATGGCACTCAACAATCAAAAGTATTTCAATGAATTGATTTGGAGGGAATTTTTTCAATATTTGATTTATCATTTTCCTTTTACTGTCAAAGATGATTTTAGGCAAATTGACATCCCGCAAGAAAATAACGAAGCATATTTTGAAAAATGGAAAAATGCATCCACCGGTGTTCCAATTATTGATGCAGCCATGCATCAGCTCAACTCTACCGGTTATATGCACAATCGTCTCAGAATGGTAGTGGCCAACTATTTGACCAAAATCTTATGGATTGATTGGCGTTGGGGCGAGCGATATTTTGCGGAAAAACTATTTGATTTCGAATTGGCCTCAAATGTTGGTAATTGGCAGTGGGCTGCCGGCACCGGTGCCGATGCTGCGCCTTATTTCAGAATATTTAATCCTTGGTTGCAACAACAAAAGTTCGATCCAAACCTTGTGTATTTAAAAAAATGGTTGCCATATGACCTTGAAGATGCACCAAAACCGATAGTTGATTTTAGTGAAAGAAGAAATTTATATTTAAAAATGATGAAAAAGTAAAAGAAATGAGCAAAGTTTTAAAAATTCTAACTCAATTGATCATCGCTGTTTTATTGAGCCAATCCATAATGGCACAAACCGGAAAAATCAAGGGCAAGGTTATCAATAAACTGACCGGAGAACCGGTTCCTTTTGCCAATATTTTAATAGACGGAACCAATAAAGGGACAACTACAGACATAGAAGGTAATTTCACATTGGATGATGTTCCGGTCGGTTTCGTTCGTTTGAGAGTTTCTTTTATAGGATTTAAAGAAAAATTGACGGAGGAAATTTTTGTGAGCAAAAATAATTCTCCTTTTGTAACTATTGAGATGGAGGAGTCCTCGCTGCAACTTGAAGCATTTGAAGTGAAAGCAGATCCTTTTCAAAAGAGCGAGGAGGCGCTCATAAGTATGCAATCGATTGGTGTCAAGGAAATTGAAAGCAATCCGGGAAGCAATAGAGACATATCACGGGTCATTCAGTCCTTTCCGGGTGTGGGTTCTACTCCGGCTTTTAGAAACGATGTAATTATTCGTGGGGGAGGACCATCGGAAAACCGTTTCTATTTGGATGATATTGAAATCCCTGTACTCAATCATTTTTCAACACAAGGTGCTTCCGGTGGTCCGGTCGGCATCATCAATGCGGATTTTGTCAGAGAAGTAAATTTTTATTCATCGAACTTTCCGGCCAAACGATACAATGCACTCAGCGGTGTGCTTGATTTTAAACTTAAGGAAGGCAGCAAAGACAAAACCAATCTTCAATTCACTCTTGGGGCAAGTGAGACCGCCATAACTTTAGATGGTCCGATAGGAAAAAAAACTAGCTATATTGTTTCTGTGAGACGTTCATACTTACAACTTTTGTTTTCGGCTCTTGGTTTGCCATTCTTGCCTACATTCAACGATTATCAATTTAAAATCAAAACAGATTTGAATGCCAAAAGCAACCTTACCATCATCAGCTTGGGATCTTTAGATTTTTTAAAACTCAACACGGGTATTAAAAATCCTTCAGAATCGCAAGAGTATATTTTAAACAACATTCCTGTCAACAATCAATGGAGCTACACCATCGGGGCCGTGTATAAAAGATTTACCGGTAAAGGTTATCAAAACTTTATTGTCAGTCGCAACATGCTATTCAATTCTTTATACAAGTATCCCGAAAATGACGAATCAAAACCAAAAGTGTTGGATTACAACTCATTTGAAAGTGAGAACAAGTTTCGTTATGAAAACATTACTAGGTCGGGTGAATATAAAATCAGTTTTGGCTTTAATGCCGAATATGCCCATTATCAAAACGTTACAAACCAAGCATTATTGATCAACAACAATGTAGAAAATTTATCTTATGAAACGGACATTTTTTTATGGAAATACGGAATGTTTGGACAATTAGCCAAATCTTATTTATCAAATCGTCTTCAAATGACTTTTGGTTTGAGAATGGATGGAATGGACTATAATCCGGAAATGGCCAATTTGCTCAATCAATTTTCACCAAGATGGGCTGCTTCATACGTAATCAATGAAAAATATAAATTGAATGCCGGTATAGGCCGGTATTTTCAACATCCTGCCTATACAACGCTTGGTTTTAAAAATAATCGGGGTGAATTTGTCAACAAAGACAATTTGAAATTTATCGGGATGATTCAGTATAATCTTGGTATCGAACGTTCGATCAAAGAAGGTGTGATGGCTTCTGTCGAAGGTTTTTACAAAGATTATTTTCAATATCCCATAGATTTAATTACCGGCATTAGTTTAGCCAATCAAGGTGCCGGTTATGGAGTGGTGGGAGCTGTGCCTGCTGCATCGATTGGAAAAGGATATGCCTATGGTATTGAAGTTCTCAACCGTTGGAGTTTGAATAAGTTCAGTTTATTGGCAACCTATACCTGGGTAAGAAGCTCATTTACAGGTCTGAACGGAAAATATATTCCTTCATCATGGGATAGCAGACATTTGGTAACGATCACAGGCACCAAAGAATTTAAAAAACGTTGGAAAGCCGGTTTAAAATGGAGGTTTGTCGGAGGTTTGCCTTATACTCCTTATGACTTAAATGTTTCATCAAGAGTGGATGTGTGGACTGTCAATGGTGGACCTGTGCTTGATTACAATCAGATCAACAGTCAAAGATTCAATGCTTTTCATCAATTGGATATAAGAATCGATAAATCCTACTTTTTTGAACGATGGACTTTGTTGTTGTATCTGGATATTCAAAACTTGTATAATTTCCAAAACCGTGGACAAGATTTTGTTATCAGGGAAAAAAATCCCGACGGAACATACAAGACAATAAACGGTGGTCAGCAGTATGTCCTGAAAACCATTCCTAATTTTTCAGGAACTGTTTTGCCGACAATAGGAATCAGAATTAAATTTTGATCAAGAAATGAGAAATCATAAATGATTTTCCGGTCAATCAAATATGTCAAAGATAGAGAAAATGATTTTTAAAATTTGACCTAGCATTAAAGCTGGCTTTCATCAACAAAGGATGGGTTACACTCTGATAATGTCTGCACCAAGAGCATTCAAGCGATCTTCTATGTTTTCATATCCCCTGTCGATCTGTTCTACATTATGTATTTTGCTTTTCCCTTTGGCCGAAAGAGCAGCTATCAGCAATGCAACGCCGGCTCGAATATCGGGAGAAGACATTTCAATGCCTCTCAAAGGTGTTTGCCGGGCAAGACCAATCACAGTAGCACGGTGTGGGTCGCATAAAATAATCTGTGCTCCCATGTCGATCAGTTTGTCTACAAAAAACAAACGGCTTTCAAACATCTTTTGATGTATCAATACGCTGCCTTTGGCTTGTGTTGCCACCACCAATACAATACTGATCAAATCGGGTGTGAATCCCGGCCAGGGAGCGTCTGAGACAGTGAGGATGGAACCGTCCATGAAATTTTCAATTTCGTATAATTCTTGCTCAGGTATGTAGATATCGTCTCCTCTGATTTCTAATTGAATGCCCAAACGTTTGAATGTACGGGGTATAATTCCCAGATTATCGACCGAACAATTTTTTATGGTCAATTCCGATTGAGTCATTGCGGCCAACCCGATAAAACTGCCTATTTCAATCATATCGGGCAGGATGGTATGAGTGGTTCCTTTCAACGATTTCACTCCTTCGATTGTCAAAAGGTTTGATCCGATGCCCGAAATTTTGGCGCCCATCGAGTTGAGCATTTTGCATAATTGTTGAATGTAGGGCTCGCAAGCAGCATGATAAATTGTGGTTGTACCTTCGGCCATTACGGCTGCCATGATAATGTTGGCCGTTCCAGTTACCGATGCTTCATCAAGAAGCATGTATGTGCCGGTTAATTTTTCTGCTCGAATGGAAAAAAAGTGTTCTCCCGGTTGAAAGTCCAAAGTTGCGCCTAAATCTATAAATCCTTGGAAATGTGTATCCAATCTACGTCTGCCAATTTTATCTCCACCGGGTTTGGGCATATGGGCGAGTCCGAATCTTGCAAGCAATGGGCCCATAATCATGACGGATCCTCTCAATGCAGAAGCTTTTTTCTTGAAAGTTTCGGTTTTCAAATAATCAAGATTGATATTCGATGCTTTGAAAGAAAAAGTACCCGTTCCTTCTTTATGAACTTCCACACCCAAATCGCTCAACAATTCGATCAATTTATTGACATCGACAATGCTAGGCACATTTTTGATGACTACCTCTTCTTCAGTTAACAATACGGCTGAGATAACCTGCAATGCTTCATTTTTGGCTCCTTGTGGGTGAATTTCTCCTTTTAATTTACAACCTCCGTTAATAATAAATGTGCTCATAAATTTTTTGAGGTGAAATTAGTGAAATAGTTTTGTTTTGGAACAATCACAATCACACATTTATTAACGCGATTATGTTGATAGAATCATACTTTCGGTATTGATACAAAACCAATAGTACTGTCACATGCTGATAGAAATATTATACTTGTTTGATGTTTTTTATCCTTTTGGGATGTTTGATGCGTTTCACATTTTTTACACTTTTATATTGAAGAGGATCTTTAAAAAAATCATCTAGCTGTCGGGCTGTTTCAGCATCCATAAAAATAGCCAATGGTTGAGCAACGGAACTATAACATTTCAGAGCGCTCAAAATGGCACTGTCCCAAGAAGAAATAAGTTTGACAAAATCTTTCTTATTGATACTTCCTCTGCATTGAGGAGAACCGCAAAGGCAGACCATTGTTTCATCCATATTGAATAGGCCGTAATCATCGGTAAGTTGCTCGCCGGGTAAGATATCTTTTATGGCAATTTCAAAATCATAACCGGTTGTAAGCGAATTGGGCGTGCATGAGTGGTTGACATATTTGGCAAAATCCCAGCTCAATACGTGTTCGCCTTTGGAATTGACAAATGCATATTTCTCTATAATCGGACGGTAGCGGCTGTCTTTTAAACGGCGGTCATTGGCAGGAATGATTATTTCAAGTTCATCGCGTATGTAAGTAATTGTTCCTTTGGGGATCAATTTGGTGGCAAACAAACCATAACCTATTTGATCAGAAATTTTACGAATTTCAAGGTCCGGATGTATCATGCAGATTTATTAAAATTTTTGCCAAATATAAAATCTTTTATTTTTGAAAAATTTTTTCGAATAAAAATTATGCATATTTATGATCAAACTATATTTCCCGGAGAAAATAGAACATTGTCGATAGAAGTTGCCAGATTGACATCCGGCACAATCATTCATTTGCCTGTGTATGTTTTCCGGTCTACAGAGAAAGGTCCTGTTGTGTTATTGACAGCAGGCGTGCATGGAGACGAAATCATTGGTATAGAAGCCATAAGAATGTTGCTTGAAAGCGGCATGCTGAACCAATTGATAAAAGGATCGGTGGTGGTGATTCCAATTGTGAACATTTTTGGTTTCATAAATTTAATGAGAAATGTCACCGCAAATAAGGACCTTAACAGAAGTTTTCCCGGCAGTCAAAAAGGTTCGTTGGCGGCAAGAATTGCATGGTTAATCACCAAACATATTTTACCGGAAATTGATGTCGGCTTGGATTTTCACACCGGGGGTGGAAATCGATCCAATTATCCCCAAATAAGGATTGATCCGATGCAAAAAAATGCGTTGGAATTGGCTTCATATTTCCAGGCTCCGTTTACCGTTTATTCAAAAATGATCAGAAAATCATTGCGGCATCAAGCTCATTTGATGGGCAAGACAATACTCGTATATGAAGGTGGTGAAGCCGGCCGGTTAGATGCCGATGCGGTAATCAAAGCGTACGACGGCATTTTAAATTTTCTAAAATCCCTCAAAATGTTGCACGGCCAACCGGAATATTTTTATCAATCTTTAGTTCTTGAACATTCTTCCTGGATAAGGGCCAAACGTTCGGGAATAGTCAAACTTTTTGTTGAATTGGGGCATCAGGTCTATAAAAAACAATTATTGGCAGTGATTCATGATCCATATAACAATTATAACATCAAACTGTATTCTCCGTATAACGGATATATTATAGGGTTGAATAACTCTCCCATTGTATATCAGGGTGACCCTGTATTTCACATTGGTTTTAACAAGCACGAAAATGAACAATAAGCAAATTCGAAAAATAAACCTCATAAGCTTAGATGGCGGTGGTATAAGAGGCATCATACCGGCTGCAATTTTGAGCGAATTGGAAGCAATTTTGAGAAAAAAAAATACTCATGATTTAGACCTGTGCGATTGTTTCGACAAATTGGCAGGGACAAGCACCGGCGGCATTCTCGCCTTGGGTTTGACCGTTGCCCAACCCGGAAACCCCGGCAAGACACTTTACACGGCCTCTGACCTGCTTGATTTTTATTTGACGCATGGCAAATCTATTTTTAAAAAATCACCAAAACAGTTTGTACGATCTTTGGGTGGCATCATCGACGAAAAATACGACAGCAAGGGAATGAATCATGTCATGCAACAAATTTTTGGCGATGCAAAATTGAGCAACCTTAAGAAGGATGTAATGATTCTGGCATACGATATCAAACATTCAAAACCTTTTGTTTTCTCTAAAAAAATGGCTATAGATCAGCCGGAAAACGATTTTTTTGTTTGGCAAGTCATAAGAGCCACTTCCGCCATGCCTACCTATTTTGAATGTGCTAAAATTCAATCTTCTTCGGGAAATGAATATCATTTGATTGATGGTGGCGTCTTTGCAAATAATCCTTCTCTCTATTTGTTGACACAAATCTTGAAAGAAAATTTGCATGACGGAAACGGCCTCGAAACAATAGAAATTAATTTGTTGTCGCTTGGAACAGGAGAGGTCAGAAAGCAATATGAATATAAAGATGTGAAAAATTGGGGACTGCACTCCTGGACAAGGCCATTGATGGATATGATGATGAACGGAGTGGATGATTTGGTTCACGAACATTTGAAACAACTTTTCCAACAAAACATTATCCGGGGAAAATATTATAGAATAAATCCGGTACTCAACCCGGACATCAATCCGGATATGGACGATTGTCATGAAAAAAACATCAGCGCATTGTATGACCTGGCATTGCAGACAGTGGAAAAAGAAAAAAACAATTTGAAAAACTGGGCCGATATGTTGTTGGATAAAAAGGATTCTTGAATTTGTGATATTTTAAAATTTTTCCTGAGAGATTAAATAAAAAAATTCATTGCTTTGCACCAAAAAAAGATTATGGCAGAAGAAGTCAAATTATTGATTTTAGGTTCGGGTCCTGCGGGCTACACCGCAGCAATTTATGCATCGAGAGCGGCATTAAAACCTTTGTTATATACCGGAATGCAACCCGGAGGGCAGTTGACAATTACAACCGAGGTGGAAAACTATCCGGGTTTTCCTGATGGGATTCAAGGACCGGAAATGATGGAATTGTTTAAAAAACAAGCCGAACGTTTTGGTACTGATGTAAGATTCGGTTTGGCTACGAAGGTAGATTTCACCGGTCCGGTTCACAAAGTATGGATAGACGATGAAACCGAATTACACGCACATGCCGTAATCGTATCTACCGGTGCTTCTGCCAAATGGTTGGGATTGGAATCGGAGCAAAGATTAAATGGCTTTGGTGTTTCTGCATGTGCAGTTTGCGATGGGTTTTTCTTTAAAGGGCAAGATGTGGCCATTGTGGGT
>BPHE01000017.1 GCA_026003395.1 Vicingaceae bacterium | reverse complement strand
TTCTTGTAAGATTTGCAAAAGGGTTTTATAGTAAAAATATTTCGAACCGGATTGATAGGCTTTAATTTTATTTTCGGCATAATAAATTTCCCGAGTATTGACATAAAACAAATTGCCTTCACCTGCTTGAAATTTGGCAATTTCGGCATCCAACATCAATTTATAACGGTTGGCAAGTTCGGTCATTTGGCGGAATTGTTGACGGTAGGCATAGTAATTTCCGGTATATCTTCGAAACTTGTTTTGCCATTGCAGTTGTTTGTAAAAATATTCATTGCGGGTTTGATCAATTTTTATTTTGGTGATTTTCAAGTCAGCCCTTTCTTTTCTCAAAAGCAATGGATAAGAAAATTCTATTCCCCACTTATAGTTGTTCATATCGAAAGGATAGGCATATTGATTGGCAAATGGTTGCAACAGAAAGTTATATCTTATGTTGATCTTAGGTTTGATCATCTCTTGTTTGTATTTTTTTTCAAAATTGAGCAAATCAAGTTTAAGGGCATAAATTTTCAATTCCGGGATGTTTTGCCAAAGGTTGCTGTCTGTTGAAATAGGAATATCGGGAAGAAAATCGAAAACCGGAGCAACAAAAAGAGTGTCGGTAAAACCAATCAGGTCGGCCAGAAGATCCAGCCGGGCATTCATGTATTCTATTTGTGCTTTTTGAGTTTGTAAAAGAAAATAGTTGTATTGATTTCCGGCGTCAAGGGTGTCTATTTGAGCAAATTCTCCGGTAGCCACCGCTTTTAAAACATTAAGGTAGCGTTGATAAGAAATGTCGGTGATTTGTTGGTAAACCCGCCAGATGTTTTCTTTTTCGACATAATCCCAGTATTTTGCATATAACCTTGATAAAATTTCTATCAATTGGTCGTTGAAAAAGACGCCTGAATTTTGATGCAACAACTTTGCCGATTGCAGATGAAATCTACGTTGGTCATAGAGAAGGTTTTGCATCAATGGAATTTCTGCTCCGATAGAGTATAGTCCTGAGGGAGGTACTGTATATTCGTTGCCCAAATAAAAACCGTTGGCAAAATTGTATTTGGCATACAAATCGATTCCTGTAATGGTGGGTTGTTTAATGGCGGCTTCGTAACGGAAGAAATAATTTTTTCCGGAAAAAAACTTATTTTCCAGGTCAAAAGTGGCTTTGGGGTCAAACATTCCGCGGGCTTTACGAAGATTGGCTGCATTATAATCGAAGGTGTTGAGCATGGCGTTTTTTACGGCAGGATGATATTCCATAACGATTTGCAGGAAAGTTTCAGGGTAAAGAGTATCGGCTACCGCTTGTGCATGGATGAAACAAACGTTTGAAAAGCAGGAAAAAAAAACAAATATGATAATCCTGCGAATCATTTTTTCTTGTTTTTTGCATTTTCCTGAGAATAACCCGGATTGTTGATGTAGAAATCAGGTGGAAAACCATTGATTTGGCGCCATACTTCATATCCGAGAGGCACTGTTTTAAGCAAGGCAATACAATTGGCCCCTCCGCCAAGATAAAGGTTTTCGGGCCAATAAACACCCCCGGAAGTGTCGGGCTCAACAAGTACACGGAACTTGCCATTCGGACTGATAAACTTGTCGATGGAATACACCCTGCCGCCATAAGTTCCATAACTAAGTGTAGGCCAACCGGAAAAAACAAGCGCCGGCCAACCGTCAAACTGTATACGGATAATGCTTCCCTTGCTGAGCAAATTAACGTCAAGAGGGTCAACATACATTTCCACACCTATTTGATAGTCAATGGGGGCTATGTTGACAAGGGGATCGCCCGGATATACCACCTCTCCGATACCTTGTTTGGCAGCTTTCATGATATAGCAATCTTGAGGCGCCAAAACGAAATAATTTTTATTTCTTATGCTATAATTGGTGGCGTTCACTTGAAGTTTGATGATTTCGTTTTCGGTTTCAAATAATGCAGAAATTGCGCTAAACTTGTCCGATTCAATCTTGCTGATTTTTTCTGCGTATTCATTTTCGAGGTTTTTAAGTTCTATTTCTGTGTTTTTGTATTCGTTCAAGGTTGTTTGATATTTGTTGAAAGCAGAAATTTCTTTCGACTGTGCTTCTGCGAGTTTGACTTTACGGTTTTCAAGATCGGTCAGGGATTTAAGTCCTTGTTGATAGAGATCGACCATACGGTCGTATTGTTTTTTGGCAGCTTTGTGATTCTCAACAGCAGCGAGATATTCAAGGCTGTCGCTTTCCAACTTGAGTTTTAATTGTTGCAACTTTATGACCAATTGATTTCTTTTGAGATCTCGGAATTTTATTAAAGCATTGATTTGATCATTCAATGCGTTTATTTTCTTTTGATAACTTTCCACAGATTGCCGTTTGGCTTCGATTTGTTGTTTTACCCGATTGACAAGAGATGTGTCGAAATATTCCACTTTTATGTCTGAAAGTTTCACGATAGTATCACCTTTTTTCACTTTTTCACCTTCCGAAACGTACCATTTTTCTATGCGCCCTTCGATGACCGATTGAATGGTTTGCGGACGGGATGATGGATTCAAAGAAGTGACATATCCTTGAGAGCGAAAATTTTGAGTCCAAGGTAAAAATGGAATAATGAGGATAAAAATCAAAAATATCCTGATAACTTTTGAAAATCTGAATGTATTGCTGATATTTTTAATGGCAGCATAGGAGGAGAAGTTTTCAAATATGTGATTATTTTCTGTCATATGTTAATTGATCTTTTCGATAAGGTCAATTTTTCCGTCTTTAAAATAAACAACTCGGTCAAAATATTTTTTGTATTTTGAGTTTTTCGACGAACAAATCAAAGTCCAATGGTAATTCGCTGAATCTGTGATAATGTTTAGAAAAGTTTCGATATCGTCATCCTGGTTGTTGTATAATAGATTTTCGAACACCAACAACTTTGGTTGAATGCATACGGCTCTTAAAAAAAGCAGTTTGTTGACCATGGTATCCGAAAAGTTTACACCATGTGATAAAATCTCAGTATCAAAACCCTTAGGCAAACGGTTGATGGTGGAGATGCAGTCGATTTTATCGGCCATATGAAGGATGAAATTTAAATCAGTATTAGGTCTTCCTAAGGTAATGTTATCGATAATCTTTCCTTTGAAAAGATAATCATGGTTCAAAAATGATCCTATATGGTAGCGCAGATTTTGAATGTTGTAAGAAATCAAAGGTTTGCGGTTGAAGTAAATTTCTCCTTCACTCGGACGAATCAGTGTGGTGCAAAGACGCAAAAAGGCAGCTTTGGCATTGAAGTCGTCACCAACGATGAGAATTTTTTCGTTTGATTTGATATGCAAATCTATATCATCGAGAATAATCTTGTTTTCTTGGTCTTTTACAGTAACGTTTCTGAAATTTATTTCGATGCCTTCATCAAAGTTATCTACTATGTTCAAAGTAGAGCTAATATCTTCCTCTTTTTCGGCCAATACTTCATTGATTTTATGATAAGAAACGATCAATTCATAAATCGTACGCATCAATATAATCACTTTATCAAACGATGAAATAAGCAAACTGATGATAATTTCGGAAGCCACAAATTCTCCAAGATTCATTTTTTGTTCGATAACCAGAACACTTCCGGCAATGAGAAAAAAAAGTATGGAAATGATTTTGATGGTATTAAATACAATATATTGTTGTTCTAAAATGTCATAATAACCATTTTTCATTTTCAAATATCGGTTCATCAATTCGTCGAGCGTTTTAAAATGATGGTCGGTTCTGCCTGCCAATTTGTAAGCAATAAAATCTTCGCTCACTTCTTCAATCCAAAAGGAGATATCATATTTATACTTTGAATAGCGAAGACCTAAATCCAGTCCTTGATAAAAGGTCAATTTAAAAGCAATATACAGAATCAAAGAAATGATAAGCAAAAGACCCAAAAAAACCGGATGATAAAAAATCAATATGATGAAACCTAAGACAATCTGGATTGAGGTAAAGGAAAAATCGATAAGAATTTTTTGGACGGATTTTTGGATACTGACCATATCAAAAAAACGGTTGGCCATATCTCTTGGAATTTTATACATCACCGAAATATAATCTAGCAAGGGGAATTTTCTGACAAATTCAAAACTATAACGGTGAAAAAGTTTTTGTTCGATGTATTCGATAATTCTGAATTGGTGTATTTGCAAAATGGCAGCAAAAATCAGTGCAATGGTTGCCAATGAGATAATCATGTAAAGTGAAACAGAATAATAAGCGCCTTGTATGAAGTTAATCAATAATTGAACGCTTACCGGAAAAATGAATGAGAGTATGGCATACAACAAGCCCAAGCCGTAAATCTGCAATATTTCTTTACGGTAATTGCGGAATACTCCAAGTATAATGTCTAAAAATGATTGATTATTTGGGGAAATGTGTTCCATTTATTTTTTTGCAAATAAAATGAAATTCAAAAAAACTAAATATTTTGATTTTTCAAATAACCTTTAAAGAATGTAAAATAATGTATTTTTATTTCGATCAAAGATGAATTCCTGTAAAATATAACATTTAAAGCGGGAAACGTGTAGGGAAATTATACCAAAGCAAGGGTAAAAGCGCCGGGAATAATTTATGCATAAAAATTGTTTTTATTCAACAGATTTTTTTGTTTAGTTTTGCAATTCGTTGAATTAAAAATTACAAAAGATGAAATTATTAGTGTGTATCGCCAATGTGCCGGATACTACGGCAAAAATTTCTTTTAAAGACAATAATACGAAGTTTGACGAAACAGGAGTTCAGTTTATCATGAATCCTTACGATGAATGGTATGCATTAGTTCGGGCGTTGGAGTTGAAAGAGTCGTTGGGTGGCTCGGTGACTGTAATTCATGTGGGGCCGGCTGCCAATGAGCCTACTATCAGAAAAGCACTGGCTATAGGTGCCGATGATGCTGTAAGGATTAATGCTCCGGATAAGGACTCTTTTTATGTGGCCAATCAGATTGCATCGTTTGCAAAGGACAAGGGCTATGACATAATTTTTTGTGGCAAGGAAACAATAGATTACAATGGTTCTCAGATCGGAGGAATGATTGCGGGCCTTTTGGATTTGCCTTTTGTGTCTTATGCTACAAAGTTAGATTTTAAAGATGGTGTGGCTACTATCGAACGTGAAATACAGGGAGGGAAAGAAGTTGTGGAGGTGAGCGGTCCTTTTGTGGTCTCGGCATCAAAAGGAATGGCCGAAGCAAGAATTCCCAATATGAGAGGTATCATGGCTGCAAGGACTAAACCGCTCCTAGTAGTTGATCCCTTTGAATCGGAAGAACTAACTGAATATGTGAAATTTGAAGTGCCCGAAAAGAAAAAAGAATGTAAATATATTGATCCGGAAAATCCGGGACAACTCTGGGATTTGTTACACAACGAAGCAAAAGTTATTTAAATTTAATGTTTAATTTTAAAATTCATTAGTTATGTCAGCGATATTGGTATATTTAGGTACTCATGACAATAAACTTGACAAAAGTGCATACGAGATAGCAAGTTATGCTGTGGCATTAGGGGAAAAAACCGGATTGCCCGTTACGGGTCTTGTGCTTGGTAATGCCGAAAATATTGACCAAATAGGGCAATACGGGTTGAGTAAGGTTATGCAGCACAATGCCGGATTTTACAAGGATTTTGATGCAACATTGTATGCCAAAGCAGTTCATGAAGCAGCAAAACAAGTTTCGGCAGAATATGTTTTGTTATCGCACGATTATACGGGAAAGTCCATAGCTCCTTTTTTGTCAGTATATATGAAAGCGGGATTGGTTACCACCGCGGTTGCATTGCCTGAAATCAACGGAGATGAATGTATTGTCAAAAGAAATGTATTTTCAGGTAAAGCATTGGCCTATGTAAAAATTAAAACACCTGTTAAAATAATCGCATTGTTGCCCAATGCATATGGAAAAACAAAAAAAGAAGCCACTGTGCAGGTAGAACAGGTGTCGCTTTCTGTGGACGAATCTGTGAGAAAAGTAAAAGTAAAAGAGGTTAAAAAAGTTATCGGAAAGGTATCTTTAACCGAGGCGGATATTGTAGTGTCTGCAGGAAGAGGGTTAAAAGGACCCGAAAATTGGAAAATGATAGAAGAATTGGCCGAATTGTTGGGTGCAGCCACGGCATGTTCACGTCCGGTTGCCGATGCAGGCTGGAGGCCACATCATGAGCATGTCGGTCAAACAGGAACAGCCATAAGACCAAACTTGTATATTGCAATCGGTATTTCGGGAGCTATACAACATTTGGCAGGGGTGAACGGAAGTAAAGTCATAGTGGTGATCAATACTGATCCTGAAGCACCATTTTTCAAAGCAGCCGATTATGGAATTGTTGGGGATGCTTTTCAAGTGGTTCCAAAATTGATCGAGTCATATAAACAATGGAAATCTCAACACGCTTAATGACTTAATGAAAAATGAAAAAGGTAGAACTGGAAATTACCGGTATATCCTACAGCAGATCGCAAAGCAGCGCTTATGCATTGATATTAAGCGAAAAAGGCGGCATCAAAAAATTGCCCATAATCATTGGAGCCAACGAAGCTCAGGCAATTGCCTTACACCTTGAAAAAATCAAACCCGGAAGACCATTGACCCATGACCTTTTTAAAATCGTTTGCATTGAATTTGGCATTCAGTTAAAAGAAGTTATTATCCATAATTTGCACGAAGGGATATTTTATGCCAAGTTGATTATGGAACAAAACGGCGAAGTAAAAGAAATAGATTCCCGTACATCAGACGCTGTGGCATTGGCTATAAGATTTGAAGTTCCTATTTATACCTATGAAAAAATTTTGGATATGGCCGGTATAATTGTGCAGGAATCCAATCAACCGGAACCAATTCAAGAAGAAACTAAAGAAAAAAAACCGGATGAACCACTTGATTATTCCAAACTGTCTATAGAAGAACTGAATATATTGCTACAAAAGGCCATTGAAGCCGAAAATTTTGAAGAAGCGGCAATAATCAAAAAAGAAATAGACAGCCGCAAAAATAAATAGAATAATCAAAATGCCTTGCCATTATCTTAATAGCATTTCATTTGAATCAATAGGAAGAGGGACAATTGGGCTGGCATTTTTAGTAGGAATCCTTTGGTTGTTTAGTGAAAATAAACGTGCAGTTGATTGGAAACTGATTTTAAAAGGACTTCTGCTTCAGTTTATTTTGGCTTTGTTGATTTTTAAAGTGCCGGTTGTTCAACATCTTTTTGAACAAGCCGGCAAGTTTTTTTTGAAAGTAATATCTTTTGCCAATTTCGGGATAGAATTTCTGATCAGGAGTTTTGATTCGGGGTTGGTAGAATCTCCGTTGAAAAATTTCCTTTTCATTATTTTACCTACATTGATTTATTTTTCAGCTCTAACTAGCTTGTTGTATTTTTTGGGCATCTTACAAAAAATCGTTCAAGCATTTGCTTGGCTGATGAGGTTTTTTATGCGAATCAGTGGAGCTGAGGCCTTGTCGGCAGCCGGTAATATTTTTCTTGGGCAAACAGAAGCACCATTATTGGTCAAGCCATATTTGCACAGCATGAACCGTTCGGAAATTATGTGCTTGATGACCGGCGGCATGGCAACCATAGCCGGTGGGGTGCTTGCATCTTACGTAAAGTTTCTTGGAGGCAATGACCCGGCAGAACAATTGTTTTATGCCAAACATTTATTGGCTGCATCCGTTATGAATGCACCGGCAGCCATTATAGCTGCAAAACTTTTGGTGCCACAGACAGCCGATGTGTCAGATAAACTGATAATAAGCGAAGAAAAAATCGGACGGAATGCACTTGAAGCCATCGCCAACGGCACAACAGACGGAATTAAACTGGCTGTGAATGTAGCCGGGATGTTATTGGTATTTATTGCATTAATCTATCTGGGCAATTTTTTATTGGGCGATATTGTCGGAAAATATACCGGATTGAATGGCCTCATCAAAGAGTATACATCATACGATAAATTGAGTTTTCAAATGATTTTGGGTGTCATAGGAGCACCAATTGTTTGGTTGATAGGGGTGCCTTCTGAGGATATTTTGTTGGTAGGTCAACTTTTGGGTGAGAAAACCATTTTGAATGAGTTTTATGCTTACGTATCATTAGGATCGATGAAGGCACAAAACATATTTGTCCATAAAAAATCTTTAGTCATGGCAACGTATGTTTTATGTGGTTTTGCAAATTTTGCTTCAATAGGCATTCAAATCGGAGGCATTGGAAGTTTAGCGCCAAATCAACGCACTCTATTGTCGCAATTGGGATTTAAGGCACTCTTGGGAGGAACAGTTGCATCATTATTAACGGCTGTTATTGCCGGGATGTTGATATGATAAATCTTTGATTTATTTGGATATATCCATAATTTTAAGGTTTCCGTATGAAAAATTTAAATGTTTTTAACAAACCTTTATACATTTTTCTAAATTTGCCCGGTAAAAAAAATTGCTATGTCAAAAAATATAAAGATAACCAGGGGATTTGATATCCGCCTGGTTGGTGAGCCGGAAAAAATTATCAATAACTCCGGACAATCTAAGACCTACGCATTGAAGCCAACCGATTTTTTTGGCGTTGTTCCGAAGTTGATGGTGAAGCAGGGAGATGAAGTTAAAGCAGGGTCTCCGTTATTTTATGACAAAAAAAGACCTAACATAATTTTCACTTCTCCGGTGAGTGGAATTGTGTCAGAAATAGTCAGAGGGGAAAAAAGAAAGTTGTTGGAAATAAGAATCACGGCAGATAGTGAGATTCAGTATGAAAAATTTGAAATACCTCAAAAATTAGAAAGACAACAAATCGTAGAACTATTATTGAAAAGCGGATTATGGGCATTTATACGTCAACGCCCTTATGGCATCATTGCCGATCCTGACGATGTGCCAAGAGATATATTTATTTCCGCATTTGACTCCAATCCCTTGGGGCCTGACAATGATTTAATTGTGCATGGTCAGGGAGAATTGTTTCAATTTGGTCTGGATCTAATCAAACAACTTACTCCCGGAAAACTTCACTTAAGCATCAGAGGCGATGAAAAGCCCAGTGGGGTATTTAGAAATGCTAAGAATGTAGAAATACACACTTTCAGTGGTCCACATCCTGCCGGAAACGTAGGGGTGCAAATACATCATATTGCACCGATTTGTAAAGGTGAGGTAGTGTGGACACTTACACCGCAAGACGTGCTGACTATAGCAAAATTCTTTAAAACCGGCACGGTAGATTATACTCGTGTAGTGGCTGTGGGAGGTTCGGGGATACAATCTCCGAAACATTTTAGAACAATTGCAGGGGTATCCATGGCCGCATTGTTGGAAAACAATCTTAAAAACGATAGAGAATACCGCATTATTAGTGGAAGTGTGCTTACGGGAACCAAAGTGGATAAAAACGGATATTTGGGATTTTATGATTATCAGGTATCGGTGATTCCGGAAGGTGGTCAACCTGAGTTTTTGGGATGGTTGTTGCCCGGATTTAACAAATTCAGCTTATCGGGATTGTTTCCGTCAAAATTATTGCCTTCACGCAAGTATGATCTCGATACATCCATGCACGGTGAGGAACGTCCATTTGTAGTAAGTGGTCAGTATGAAAAGGTGTTTCCGTTTGATATATATCCGGTTCAATTATTAAAAGCAATTTTAGTGGAAGATTTGGAATTGATGGAGAAATTAGGTATTTACGAAGTTGTTCCGGAAGATTTTGCTCTCTGTGAAGTTATTTGCACAAGTAAAATCAATTCGCAAGAAATTGTAAAAAAAGGAATAGAATTGGCAATTAAAGAATTATAATTGTATGAAAGCACTTGAAAAATTTATGCAAAAAATCAAGCCCGATCCTAATGCCAAGTTTCCATTGGCATATTGGATGTGGGATGGGTTTTATACTTTTTTGTTTGTCCCCGGCCATACGACTCATAGCGGGGCTCACATACGTGATGCCGTTGATCTCAAAAGGACAATGTTCTCGGTTATCATTGCTTTAATACCATGCTTACTTTTCGGTATTTACAATACAGGTTATCAGCATTATATCGCACAGGGTATTACCAATGCTTCTTTTGGAGATATTGTTTTGGTAGGATTAGGTAAGGTATTGCCTTTGATTGTTGTTTCTTATGTTGTCGGATTAGGAATTGAATTTATTTTTTGTGCCATCAATCGCCATCCTATCCAGGAAGGCTTTTTGGTTTCGGGGCTTTTGATACCTTTGATTATGCCTGCCGATGTACCTTTATGGATGGTGGCTGTATCCACGGCGTTTGCCGTGATTTTTGCCAAAGAGGTTTTTGGAGGTACGGGAATGAATTTTGTCAATGTGGCATTGGTAGCACGTGCATTTTTGTTTTTTGCTTATCCCACCATGATATCCGGAACGTCTGTATGGTATGCCGATGCTCCTTTCAGCGGAACCGTAGATGCGGTGACAGGAGCCACAGCTCTGGGAGACGCTGCGGCCAACATGCCCATACAAGATTTCACGGCTAAATATTCGTTGATGGATTCTTTCATAGGTTTAATTCCCGGATCCATTGGCGAAACAAGTGCTCTTGCCTGTTTGCTGGGCGGTTTGTTTTTATTGATTACCGGAGTGGCAAGTTGGAGGGTCATGTTGAGTGTGTTTTTGGGAGGCTGGGTGATGGCTTCCATTTTTAATGCTTTTGGAGCCAACACGTTGATGCAGATACCCGCCTTACATCATTTAGTGATCGGAGGGTTCGCTTTTGGGGCCGTATTCATGGCAACAGATCCGGTAACGGCAGCTCAAACCAATACAGGTAAATATATTTATGGTTTCCTGATAGGTGTTTTTGCCATTTTAATAAGAGTTTTCAACCCCGCTTATCCGGAAGGGATGATGCTGGCAATTTTGTTTATGAATGTGATGGCTCCACTGATAGATCACTATGTTATTCAAGCCAATATCAAGCGCCGTTTGGCTAGAAAACCGGTGATTTATCCAAAATTAAAAGAAAATACAAGTGTAACAACACATTAAAATTAAAAGGTATGAGTGTAGATGTAAATAGCAATAAATATACGTTTGTTTTTGCAATAGTAATGACATTGATAGTTTCCGTTATACTTGCTTTTACTTCGGAAACATTAAAACCCCTGCAAAAGAAAAATATCGAGCGTGAAAAAATGCAAAACATACTATCGAGTGTGGGGATGAATGTAAGCAGGGACGAAGCAGAGGATGCATTCAAAAAATACATAGTGGAATCGTATGTATTTGATGCAAATGGAAATAAAAAAGCAGGTGTAGAAGCTTTTCAAGTGGATATTTTGACAGAATTTAAATCGGGAGGTCAAAAAAATTTCCCCGTATTTGTTTATAAAGGAGATGATGGAAAGGTGAAATATATTATTCCCATGGTGGGCAAAGGTCTATGGGGACCTATTTGGGGATATTTGGCATTGGACGAAGATAAAAATACAATTGCCGGTGCTGTCTTTGATCATAAAGGAGAAACTCCCGGGTTGGGTGCCGAAATCAGTCAACCATGGTTTCAAGCACAATTTGTCGGTAAAAAATTGTTTGACGAAAATGGTAATTTTAAATCGGTAATTGTTGTTAAAGGAGGTGCCGATGACAATGACCCGCATGGGGTTGATGCAATTTCCGGAGGCACAATTACCAGTAATGGCGTTACGGAAATGATAGAACGAACCATGAAAACTTATGAACCTTTTTTAAAAAATAAACAAGTATGAGTGAAGTAGCCGAAAAACAACAGGTGAAAGAGCCCTTGTTTTCACCGAAAAACATGCGGCTTATAAAAGATCCGCTAAACGACAACAATCCAATCACCGTGCAGGTGTTGGGTATTTGTTCGGCCTTGGCTATTACCGTGCAAATGAAGCAGGCATTGGTAATGGCAATTTCAGTATTGTTTGTAGTGGCCGGATCAAACGTGATTATATCTTTGATGAGAAACTACATACCAAACCGTATAAGGATTATTGTTCAATTGGTCGTGGTGGCTTCATTGGTAATCATTGTGGATCAAGTTCTGAAAGCATTTGTTTATGATGTTAGTAAACAATTATCGGTATTTGTGGGGCTTATTATTACCAATTGCATTGTAATGGGTCGTCTTGAGGCCTTTGCATTAGGAAATACTCCCTGGAAATCATTCCTTGACGGAATAGGAAACTCTTTGGGTTATGGAATAATTTTGATAATTGTCGCTTTTTTCAGAGAATTGTTTGGTTCAGGCAAATTGATGGGCGTACAGATCATCCCTGATTCATTTTATGAAATGGGATATTTTAATAATGGTTTGATGATTTTGCCACCGATGGCACTTATTACCGTGGGGGTGATTATCTGGGTTCAAAGAAGTTACAATAAAAAATTAATCGAAAAATAATAAGCATTATGGAATACGTAAACATATTCGTAAAATCAGTTTTTATAGAGAACATGATTTTTGCCTATTTTTTGGGCATGTGTTCTTATCTGGCCGTGTCAAAAACCGTTAAAACGGCATTTGGTTTAGGATTGGCTGTTATTTTTGTTGAATTAATTACGGTTCCTTTCAATTATTTATTGGAAAATTATATGTTGAAGGCAGGTGCCTTGTCTTGGTTGAGTCCTTCTTTGGCAAATGTTGATTTGAGTTTCTTGAGCTTTATAATGTTTATTGCAGTTATTGCCACAATTGTGCAAATAGTGGAAATGGCGGTTGAAAAATTTGCTCCTGCTTTATATGGTGCTTTGGGTATTTTTTTACCACTGATTGCCGTAAATTGTGCTATTTTAGGGGCTTCATTATTTATGCAAGAACGTCAATATGCCAATATCGGAGAAGCTACTGCTTTTGCTTTAGGTGCCGGTGTGGGTTGGTTTCTCGCTATAGTGGCTATTGCCGCCATAAGAGAAAAAATCCGTTATTCGCATGTTCCTGCACCGCTTAAAGGGTTGGGAATAACTTTTATTATTACAGGTTTGATGGGAATTGCTTTTATGAGTTTTATGGGAATTAAAATATAAAAACTTCAGATTATGTATCTATTAAATGCTACAACAATTGTTTTGCTTGCTGCCGGTGTTTTTTTCCTGGTGATATTTTTATTGATTACTGTTTTGCTTTGGGCAAAAAGTAAATTAACCACCAGCGGTCCGGTTAAAATTATCATAAACGACAAAAAAGAACTGGTAGTAGAAGCAGGATCCACTTTATTGACCACCCTGGGTAACAATAAAATACTTTTGCCTTCTGCATGTGGTGGAGGAGGAACCTGTGCCATGTGTAAATGTCAGGTTCTTGAAGGTGGGGGTGAGATATTACCAACTGAAGTACCACATTTTTCAAGAAAACAAATTCAGGATCATTGGCGTTTGGCTTGTCAGGTGAAAGTTAAACAGGACATGAAGATCCGCATACCCGACGAAGTTTTTGGTATCAAAAAATGGGAGTGCACAGTTGTTTCAAATTACAATGTGGCTTCATTTATCAAAGAATTTGTAGTACAACTTCCGGAAGGAGAAAACTTGGAATTTGAAGCCGGTGGGTATATTCAGATTGATGTGCCTGTGATTACTGTAGATTTCAAAGATATTGACATAACAGCACATCCAAAATACCATAAAAATCCAAATGAATTTCAATCCGAATGGGACAAATACAACCTTTGGTCTTTAAAAATGGTCAATACTGAACCACAATTCAGAGCATATTCAATGGCAAATCATCCAGCCGAAGGCAACATTATCATGCTAAATGTGAGAATTGCCACACCACCCTGGGATCGTCAAAAAAATACATGGATGGATGTGAATCCCGGAGTTTGCTCATCATACATATTTTCAAGAAAGCCCGGGGATAAAGTGACAATTTCCGGACCTTACGGTGAGTTTCATATAAAGCACACCGGAGCCGAAATGATTTATATAGGTGGTGGTGCAGGAATGGCTCCGCTTCGTTCTCACTTGTTTCATCTTTTCCATACTTTGAAAGAAAGAAACAGAAAAGTGAGTTTTTGGTATGGAGGGCGTTCAAGACGTGAATTGTTTTATATTGAGGATTTCAGGGAGATAGAAAAAGAATTTCCAAACTTTAAGTTTTATGTGGTATTGAGTGAACCCTTGCCGGAAGATAATTGGAAAGTGAAAAAGAGCCTTGATGATCCGGAAGGGGATGGATTTGTGGGCTTTGTGCATCAAGCATTGATAGACAATTATCTTTCAAAGCATGAAGCTCCGGAAGATATTGAGTATTATTTCTGTGGTCCACCTGCAATGAATGCCGCAGTGTTAAAGATGTGCGAAGAGTTTGGTGTTCCTGAAGAAAACATCTCGTTCGACGATTTTGGAGGTTAAAAACAGAAAGATTTTGAACTTAAAAAACGCATTGCATTGCAATGCGTTTTTTATTTTTTTAAAATGGAACAGAATTTAAATTAAAAACTCTCTTTCATTTCTTTAAAATAACCGAATAGGTTTAATTGAAAAATACTTTTATCTTTCATGATAAAGGAATTTATCATGATCAACAATATACAATTTGCAGAGATCTTTCTTTATTTTACAAAATCATTGAAGTATTTGCGGGAGACAAATTTCAATAACTTTTGTCGTTAAAAATAAAAAAATGGTGTTATTACTTTTTAAGGAGAGCGATTTATTTTATTTTACAATCTTAAATTTGCCAACAATTTATTGTTATTTTTGTAAGAATAAACTTACCTGTATATGAAATCAACCAAAGAAAAGGCAATATCTGTCAGGGCTGAAAGAAGACCGGACGTATACAAGCCAAAAAACCATATCAGAATTGTTACTGCTGCATCGTTGTTTGATGGGCATGATGCGGCAATCAACATCATGCGGAGAATTATGCAGAGTACCGGTGTTGAGGTAATTCACCTTGGACATAACCGGAGCGTGCAAGAAATTGTGGATTGCGCCATTCAGGAAGATGTACAGGCGATAGCCGTCACATCTTATCAAGGAGGACATATGGAATTCTTCAAATACATGTATGACCTCCTGCAAGAAAAGGGATGTGGGCATATAAAGATATTTGGTGGTGGTGGCGGCACTATATTGCCCTCTGAAATAAAAGAGCTCGAATCATACGGTATTACCAGAATTTATCATCCTGACGACGGAAGGGAGTTAGGTTTGCAAGGCATGATTAATGACCTGGTTCAACGTTCTGATTTTCCTGTGGGGGATTATTTAGATGAATCATTTATTGATTATACCTCCAAAGATGTATTTAAAATTGCCCGTTTGATTTCTGCTTTTGAAAATTTTCCACAAAAACACGGGGCTTATGTAAAAGCTGTCGAACAACGTTCAAAAAAATGTAAAACGCCGGTCTTAGGTATCACCGGCACCGGAGGGGCCGGAAAATCCAGTATGATTGATGAGTTGGTGAGACGATTTTTGCTTGATTTTCCTGACAAACGCTTGGGAATTATTTCTGTTGATCCCAGCAAGCGAAAAACAGGAGGGGCCTTATTAGGCGACAGAATCAGGATGAATTCCATATCCAACCCGCGTGTTTACATGAGGTCAATGGCAACCCGTCAAAGTAATCTTGCTTTAAGCAAATATGTCAAAGATGCATTGAATGTTTTAAAAGGTGCCGGTGATTTTGACTTGATAATTTTAGAAACATCCGGTATCGGACAAAGTGATACTGAAATACTTGATTTTAGCGATGTTTCCTTGTATGTGATGACCCCCGAATTTGGTGCTGCCTCACAGTTGGAAAAAATCGACATGCTTGATTTTGCCGATGTGATTGCCATTAACAAATTTGATAAAAAAGGTGCCGAAGATGCACTAAGAGACGTAAGAAAACAATATAAAAGAAATCATCAATTGTTTGATGTCCCTGATGAAGAGTTACCGGTATTTGGAACCATTGCCTCTCAATTTAACGATCCGGGAACAAACAGGTTGTATAAAAAGTTAATGGACACGATTGCCGCAAAAACCGGAGCACCCTTACGTTCAAAACTTGAGATTAGTAATGAAATGTCACAAAAAATTTACATTATCCCCCCTAAAAGAACCCGGTATTTAAGTGAAATTGCAGAAACCAACAGGAACTACGATCAATGGGCAAGAAATCAGGCAGATATAGCCGAAAAATTGTTTGCATTGTTTCATACCATGAAACATATTGCGGCCCTTGATCAAAACAACGATAGCATCGAAGAAACGCTCGAAAAAATTGAGAAAAAGGCAGCACAAGACGAAATGTTGAAAACGCTGCTTGCTGAATTCAATAAAATAAAGAAAAATCTCGATCCACATCATTGGGAGAAAATCAAAACATGGAAACAAGAAAAACAACGCTATGCCGATGATTATTATGTATATCAGGTTAGAGGCAAAGACATAAAAGTCAAAACTTATCATGAAACTTTAGCACATACGAAAGTGCCCAAAGTTGCTACCCCAAAATACAGATCATGGGGTGATTTGCTTTATTGGATGCTTCGTGAAAACGTTCCCGGAAGTTTTCCGTATACAGCAGGAATTTATCCTTTTAAGCGCGAGGGTGAGGACCCCACCAGAATGTTTGCCGGAGAAGGTTGTCCCGAGAGAACCAATAAGCGTTTCCATTATTTGAGCTATGGCATGCCTGCCAAAAGACTGTCCACTGCTTTTGATAGTGTGACACTTTATGGGTTTGATCCTGACGTCAGACCCGATATTTATGGAAAAATCGGAAATTCGGGAGTTAGTGTATGTTGCTTAGATGATGCCAAAAAACTTTATTCCGGTTTTAATTTGGCCGATCCAAAAACTTCGGTGAGTATGACGATTAATGGCCCCGCCCCTATGCTATTGGGCTACTTTATGAATACGGCCATAGACCAGCAATGTGAACTGTATATCAAACAAAACGGTCTGGAAGATGAAGTGAATAAAAAAATAGAAGAAATATTCAGAAATTCTCCTGTGCCTAGACCGGTTTATAATGCACCATTACCTGAAGGTAATGATGGATTGGGGTTGATGTTGCTTGGGGTGACCGGAGATATGGTTTTGGACCGCGATGTATATGAAAACATCAAACGCGAAACCTTAAAAGTAGTTCGTGGTACAGTGCAAGCAGACATCTTGAAAGAGGATCAAGCTCAAAATACCTGTATATTTTCTACAGAATTTGCCCTTCGTTTGATGGGAGACATTCAGGATTATTTTATACGCCATCAGGTTCGTAATTTCTACTCGGTTTCCATAAGCGGATATCATATTGCAGAGGCAGGAGCCAATCCCATTACCCAGTTGGCTTTTACTTTAGCCAATGGTTTTACCTACGTGGAATACTATTTAAGCAGAGGGATGCAAATCAATGACTTTGCTCCCAATTTATCTTTCTTTTTCAGCAATGGCATGGATGCCGAATATTCGGTCATAGGCAGGGTTGCCAGAAGAATTTGGGCAAAAGCCATGAAGTTGAAATACGGAGCCAATGAAAGAAGTCAAATGTTGAAGTATCACATTCAAACCTCCGGTAGATCTTTGCATGCACAAGAAATAGATTTTAACGATATACGTACAACCTTACAAGCACTGTATGCCATTTATGATAATTGTAATTCACTACATACCAATGCGTATGACGAAGCCATCACCACTCCTACCGAAGAAAGTGTAAGGCGTGCTATGGCAATACAACTAATCATTAACAAAGAGTTGGGATTGGCTAAAAATGAGAATCCTTTACAAGGTTCGTTTATTATTGAGGAGCTTACCGATCTTGTGGAAGAAGCAGTGTATGCAGAATTTGACAGATTAACCGAACGCGGAGGGGTATTGGGGGCAATGGAAACTATGTATCAGCGGAGCAAGATTCAAGAAGAAAGCTTGTATTACGAAACATTGAAACATACAGGTGAATTGCCCATTATAGGTGTAAATACATTTTTATCTTCAAAAGGTTCGCCCACCATACTTCCCGGAGAGGTGATCAGGGCTGCCGAACAAGAGAAACAACAGCAAATTGAGACCGTTCGCAACCAACAAAAAAGATTTGAAAAAGAATCTGCCGAATGGTTGAATAAGCTTCAACAAGCAGCCATACGTAACGAAAATATGTTTGAAATGATAATGGAAGTAACCAAGTATTGTACCTTAGGTCAAATTACACAATCACTATTTGACGTGGGAGGCCAATACAGGCGTAATATGTAAATATTTACCATGCATGGTTTTTTAGAAAATCAAAAATTAAACATGTCCAAACGATAAAAATGCTAATTTTGCAACCTGTTTTTAATAAAATGCGGATGTGGCGAAATTGGTAGACGCACCAGACTTAGGATCTGGCGCCGCAAGGCGTGGGGGTTCGAGTCCCTCCATCCGCACTTGTTTAATTATTTTCACAATCCAAATTTGATATGAATATCGAAAAAAATCAAATCGATGAATTGAATGCCATTCTAAAAGTTAAATTAGAACCGGCAGATTATGAACAACAATATCAAAAAGCATTAAAAGAATACAGTAAAAAAGCAAGAATTCCGGGTTTCCGCCCGGGCAAGGTGCCTGTCCATATGATTAAAAAAATGGTAGGAACTTCGCTTTTGGTGGAAGAGATCAATAAGATATTGAACCGCGAAATTGATAACTATATCAAAGAAAATAATTTGCAGGTATTGGGCTTTCCTTTGCCCAAACAAAATGAAAAACCAATCGATTGGGAAAAAGATCAAGAATTTGAGTTTGAATATGAAATTGGCTTGTCGCCGGATATCGACCCTGATCCATCTAAAGTAAAAGTGACAAAATATGTTGCTGAAATTACAGATGAATTGGTGCAAAAGAAAATAGAGGAACTAAGAAAACGCTACGGCAAAGTTACTACACCGGAAACCCCGGGAGATGAAGATATTCTTTACGGGAATGCTGAAGAATGTGATGAAAATGGCAATATTGTCGAGGGAGGCGTTCATCATAAAACAACCATTCTGATCAATCAGGTCAAAGACGATGAATTAAAAAGTAAAATCAGGACTATTAAACAAGGCGAATCTTTTGTATTTAATCCGCATCAAATATGGAGCAGGGAAGAAATCGCTGAACGCTTTCATATTGTGCCCGAAAAAGCCGATGAAATTACCCGCATGAAATATACGGTAGAACGAATCAACCATCTTGAACCGGCAGAATTAAATCAAGAATTTTTCGATAAAATTTATGGTAAAGATTCGGTGAAAAGTGAAGAAGAATTCATGCAACGCCTTAAAGAGGATATGCAAAAAGGCCTAAACAGCGACATCCGGTATTTGTTTCATCAAAATATACAAAAAGCGTTGATGGAACATTATAATTTTGATCTTCCGGATGAATTTATGAAAAAATGGATTAAAGCAGTAAACGAAAAACCTATCACTGACGAACAACTTGAAAAAGAGTATCCCGAGTACTCAAAACAACTCAAATGGGATATTATCGAGAATAAATTGATAGAAAAATACAATTTATCGGCCGAGTTTAACGAAATTGAAGAATATGTAAAATCGCTTGTCATTGATTATTATTATTCCAAAGGTATACCTCTTCCTGCAGATGAAGAACTCAAACAAATGGTTTTTAAAGTTTTGTCCAACCGTGATGAGTTAAATAAATATTATAAGGATGTTTTAAGAATTAAATTATTTGAGAAACTTGAGAATGAGGTTAATATTAAGGAGGTAAATGTCACATATGATGAGTTTTTGAAAAAACTTTACGGGGAAGAATAAAAAAACATAAATCCTTTTAACGAAATATAAATTTGCCGGCTATTTGCCGGCTTTTTTATTTAATTTTTTAACTTTGAGTGTTTTATCTATGGTTCATAAATGCGTTGGTTTTTATTGATATTGTTGACCTGGTTCTCTTTAAATGGCCGGATTTTAAAGGGACAAAAAGGATTCGAAAAATACCCGAATAACTTGTTACATGAGACCGGCAGTGATTCAGTACTGTTTTTTTATAATGGAGGCACATGGCAAATGTTTGGATTTAATTATGGAATTATTCTCACATTTTATTCCGGGGATACAATTAACCAAAAGCCGGTAACCAAAGTGAACCGAATGTTGATGGAGTGGCCTTCTCATGAAATCGCACAAAAAAATGTCACTTTTTCAGAGTATATAGGAGAACACAGATATTATCGCCAAAACCAATTATCAATTAATCAGGTGTACGATAGAGTTGACATTAAAAATGTTTTGCCGGGTTTGGATCTTTCGATACAACTTGAGGAGAATGAAAAAATGCTTTGGACTTTTACAGGTTTCCCCGAAGAGAAGAATTACATCAATTTTTATTTTTCAGAAGAAATTGAGTTAAAATTGAAAAATGGCTTTGAATTGAATTTTTTTGGAGGCAAACTCTCTTTTAAGGAAAAGTTTATAGAAAAAAAATTTCAAGACACAACGAATTTTATAGTCGGCAGTACTGAAAAATTTGGTCAAAATTGTACTATATTGAAATTTGATCCATTAAAAAATAAAAACTTATCAGCTACTTATGAAGTTGAATGGTTTAGTTTTTTTGGCGGTACGGATGCCGATGCTTATTATGCTTTAGATACTGATGGCGAAGGGAATGTATATGTGGCCGGTTATAGCATTTCTCCTGATTTTCCCGTAGTATCTTCAGGCGGCTTTTTTCAATCTGTCAATTATGGTAGCTACATTACTTGTTGTGGAGATGGATTGATAGTGAAATACAACAATCAAGGTCAAATCTTATGGTCTACATTTTTTGGCGGATCGGGAGGAGAGTTTTTTTATGATATAACAATTCTTCCTGACAAATCTGTGTATTTGTGCGGAAATACCTATTCAACCGATTATCCGGTTCAACCCAAACCCGGAGGGTACATTCAAAATCAATTGGGCGGCGGGTGGGATGCTACCATTGTACAATTTGACAGTGCAGCGAACTTAATTTGGTCTACATATTTGGGAGGTTCAGATGATGAATATGCCCATCAATTGGGGCATGATGTCTATGGAAACATATATGTGACCGGTATTTCGGGATCCTCTGATTGGATGTTGACAAATATCTCCGGCAATTTTCAATCACCCCAGGTTAAAGGTGCTTTAGATGGTTTTATTATTTCATTTAACCAGCAAAGTGTATACCGTTGGGGCGGATTTGTCGGCGGAACAGGTTCAGATTATTCCAACAACATAGCAATCACACCGGACAGGCTTTGGTTGACAGGATATACCAATTCGAATGATTTTCCACTCAAACAGACCGGAGCATATTTCCAAACGGTTTTAAATGGTGGGTTTGACAACTTTTTATTGGCTTTGGATTTAAGTGGAAATCTGATCAAAAGTACCTATTTAGGAGGTTCAGGCAATGATTTGGCTTATGACCTAATAAACACAGGGGAAAATAATTTATATATGATGGGGTTTACTTCCTCACAAGACCTCCCGTTAAAAAATTCAGGTAAATTTTTTCAAAACAACCCGGCCGGTAACGAGGATATTTTTTTGATGAAGCTTGATACATCTGTGAATATTTTGTGGTCTACCTATTTGGGCGGTTCAGGTACAGACAGATTGATTGGTTCATTTGATCATTTGACAGTGGATTCATGTGATAATTTATTTGTTACTTTTTCTTCTGCATCTTCAGATTTACCTATCACGCCTTCATGCGATGGACAATTAAATACTAAAACATATACCGGATTATTTGATATTGCAATAGCTGCATTTTCAAAAGATGACAGGTTGATGTGGCTTACCTATGCCGGCGGTGATGGCAGCGATCAAAAATCATGTATCGGACTGACGAATAATCATTTATTTGTAGGTGGCGAAGTCAATAATGTTTTAAATGCTTCTTCCTATCCTCGTGGCAACATCAATGGTGATACGGTTTATCATGGTGGATCTGGGGATGCTTTTTTAATGTTTTACAAACTTCCCGACCTCCAACCAAATATTGTTAAAATTGATGATTGTGGAGGTGAGTGTACAGGCAAAGTATTTACCAACGGTACTTGTGAATATAAATTTTATAATTCTGATTACTCCACTTTTTATACAGATCAATTGTGTGCAGGAAATTATTCGATAATGGTGGAATCACCCTTTTGCAGATTTTATGCAGAAACTATAAAAATTGAAAACTTGAAAAAACCAACTATTCATATTTGTTGCGACACAAACATTTCATCCGGCACGTCGGCTCATTTAATTGCAAATGCTGATTATCCATTGGTATGGTTAAATCAAGATATTTTGTGTAAAATGTGTAGTGACCAATGGGTGAATCCCGTTCATACACAAGAATATTGTGTAAGGGCGGACAATTATACTTGTACAAACACAAATTGTGTGACGGTTTATGTAGATGAGTGGAATTGTGGTGATGTTTTTGTTCCCAATATTTTTTCACCAAATAATGACGGAAGAAACGATGAAATTACTCCGTTAAATAATTGCATAGAATACCTGGAATTTAGAATTTACGATCGTTGGGGCAACCTTGTATTTGAAAGTATTGATAAAAACAAAGCATCCTGGGATGGCACTTTTCAAAATAAACAGGCATCTGAAGGAATTTATTATTATTTTTTGAAAGTAAAATTGTTCGATAAACGTGTTCTCAATCAAAAAGGTTCAATCACACTGATACGTTAAGTAACCATAAACATTTCTTAAAGCTATGAAAAATAAATACATAGATAGTGATCATTTGTTTTATGTAAAAAAGTTAAACAAAAATCAATAGTATTTATTAACAATTTTTTATATTTGTTGAAAACTTTAAAATACTTGAGAACCATGAAGAAAAATATATTGATAGGGTTATTTTTAATAACAACGTATACATTTAGCCAAAACAACTTAAATTGGCAAGGAGTTTTTTTAACTGTTTCAGGACATCATGAGAAAGACGGTGTAGAAGCATATTTTGCCTTATCTCAATGTGATGGAGAGGATGTGATCATTTTGAAATTGGTCAATAAAAATAATGTGGATGTGACGGTATCGTGGCAACCTGCCATTTTTACGCAATCAAAACAATGGATAAACACTACGAAAACAAAAACTTTGACTATTGGCGCGGGACAAACATTGACGGGTGATTGCCAAACAAACAATGCTTTAAAAATTAATTTACAGGCATGGGGAATTTCGGCCGAAAGCTTTTACAGATACGCCATGAATTATTTTGACGTAAAATAAAATTAAAATAAGCATATGAAGAAAATAGAATATCTTATCCGCTTGATGCTATTTTTTGGTTTTGTTGTCTTATTCAACAATACTAAAATTTCTGCTCAATCTTGTACAAATATCACTTTAACCATTGATATTGATGGAGCGCAATCATTGGGTTGTTGTAATGTATGTGGAGATGATTATTGGTGTTTTGGAGGTGGGTGCGGATGTTGTCAGGCAATGACGCTTAACAGAACTTTTGTTGATCCGGTTCCTGCTGGGAATGTTGTTTATCAAATCACTGTCACATATTATGTAAGTGATTGTGGCGGTACCAGTATGCCAACAACCATTAACGGAACCTCTGTTGGTTCTGCCGTACTTGGAGGGTATACCTGTAATTGTGGGGAGTGCAATGTACATCCTACTTCCTCCACAAATTATGGTTGCAATGGGTTTCCGGGTTATAATTATGGAGGGGTAAATACATTGGTGGGAACGCCTAATGGAGAAGTATGTGTGGACAGGGTGGTGTTGACCATATGCTATGGTCCTGCAAATCCAAATCCCGGAACGGCAAGCGTATCTCCAAATACTATTTGCTCCGGTCAAAGTGTGACCTTGACAGCGTCCGGTTATGTCGGAACATTTCAACAATGGCAGATATCTACCGATGGAGGAGTAACCTGGTCCAATATCCCCGGTGCCACTACGCCTACCTATACCTACGGGCCGCTTACATCAAATGCATGTTTCAGGTCAAGAATTACATCATGCAATCAAACAGTATATTCCAATATGGTATGTGTAACGGTGAATCCATTGCCTTCTCCTACAGCCTCTTCAAACTCGCCCATTTGTGCCGGTCAAACGTTAAATCTAACCGGAGGACCCAATGGAATGAGTTCATATTCCTGGACAGGCCCTAATGGCTTTTCGTCAAATTTGCAAAATCCGTCGATACCCAATGCCACTACTGCTGCAAGCGGTACGTATACATTGACAGTGACAAACGGATTTGGTTGCTCGGCTTCTACCACTACCAATGTGGTGGTAAATCCCTTGCCTAATCCAAATCCATCTTCCAACTCTCCTATATGTGCCGGTCAAACGTTAAATCTTTTTTCTGCAGGTGGATTTACTTCATATTCATGGACCGGACCCAACAGTTTTTCTTCAAATGTTCAAAATCCGTCGATACCGAATGCCACTACTGCAGCAAGCGGCACATATACCGTGACAGTTACGGGGTCTAATGGATGTACCAATTCGGCCAGTACAAATGTGACAGTTAATCCGGTTCCTTCTGTGAGTGTGGCAAATGATACGGTATGTCTGGGACAGAATGGAACGTTGACAGCAGTGGTAAGTCCTTCCGGTGGAACTTATTCCTGGTCCCCCGGCGGATACACCACACAAACCATCAATGTGACGGTTACTTCTACTACAACATTTAATGTGACATATACATTATCCACAGGATGTTCAAATACGGCATCCGGAACCATAGTCGTTTATCCTAATCCTACAGTACAGGTCAACGACACTGTAACATGCGCCGGCCAACCTGTTACTTTAACTGCAAATGTCAATCCGCCCGGAGGAAGTTTTCTATGGTCCAATGGACAAACTACACAATCGATTACAGTGGCTCCAACTACTCCATCTACATACACCGTTACTTATACAGACCCAAATGGATGCTCTGCTTCGGATAATGCAACGGTTAATATCTTACCCGGAGGCATTGTCAACGCAGATTTTAATGCGCCGTCAAATATATGTATCAATAATATGCCGGTCTCATACATCAATACAGGGAGTACCGGTGCAGGATATTCATATCAATGGTATTTGGGAGCCGGTGCAACACCACCCACTCTAACTACACAAGATGCTTTAAATATCATTTATGCAACTTCAGGTGGAAAGATTGTAAGTTTGGTAGTAACCAATTCATACGGATGCAAAGATTCTGTCTCTAAAACAGTATTTATTGAGCCCCAACCCAACATTACCTTCAGTGCCCAGAGTCCTGTTTGTATCGGGGACAGCATGTTTTTCACGAACAACAGTTGGGTAGGAGGCACCGGAGTGATATCCCAATGGGTATGGGACTTTGGAGACGGCAACTATTCGGGACAGTTCCAACCCTGGCATACCTATTTGTCACCGGGGACATATACAGTTCAATTAAAAGCTATGTCTGACTATGGTTGTGCCGACAGTTCCACGATAACCGTAGAGGTTTCTCCGTTGAGTGTTGGAGGGCAATTGTTGCAGGACGATACGGTGTGCAGCGGACAGAACAGTGGAATGTTGCAATTGACGGGGAATACGGGTACTCCGGTACAATGGGAATATTCGACTGACGGAGGCATCAACTGGTTTGCCATATCGAACACAGGCGTTCAGCAGCCATACAATAACCTGACCCAGGACAGGATATACCGGGTATTGGTGAAGAGCGGGGCATGTCCGGCTGTATATAGTGACACGGTGATGATAAAGGTAGATGCTTTGAGTGAGGGAGGTGTGGTTTTGCGAGACACATTAGTATGTATAGAAGGCAACAGCGGGATATTGTTGGCGAGTGGATATAACGGCACGATAGTGACCTGGCAGGTGAGCACAGACGGAGGACAGAGCTGGCAGAATACGAACACAAGCGGGGTAGTGGAGAGTTTTACGAATTTGACGGATACCACATTATACCGTGTGATAGTGAAGAACGGTGTATGTCCTGCGGACACTTCGGCATATGCGACGGTATGGGTAAGGAAATTCAACGGAGCGTATACGAGTGGAGACACCACGATCAGTTTGGGCGACAGGGTACAGGTGTATGCCGGCGGGGGAATGAGTTATTTGTGGCGGCCAAATGTGAACATCAATGACACGACGATATCGAATCCTGAGGTATGGCCGGTAGAGACGCAGCAATATACGGTGGTTGTATGGGATGAGTATGGATGTGCAGACACATCGCAATTGACGGTGTATGTGATACGGGATTACAAGTTGGAGATATCCAACACATTGACGCCGAACGGAGATGGGTACAACGACACATGGTGGATAGGCAACATAGAGAATTATCCGGCCAATGAGGTACAGATATTCAATCGTTATGGTCAGTTGATATACAGCAAGGAGGGATATATGAACGAATGGGATGGCCGTTACAAAGGGGAGCGTTTGCCAAACGGGACGTATTTCTTTGTGTTGAAGATTAAAGAAGGAGAAGGTGTTGTGTTCAAAGGGCATATTAACATTATCGGTAAATAATATGTTTATGATGAAAAAAACAATATGGATTATACTGCTTATGTTCTTAATGACGGATTTACATTCCCAGCAGATGCCGATGTTTAATCAATATGTATGGAACCGGATGTTGATGAATCCGGCGCAGAGTTATTTGAATGAGGAGGCGGAATTGTTTGCGATGCACCGTTCGCAGTGGAGCGACATATCCGGCGGACCGAACAGTCAAATGATGTCATTGAGTGGGATGTTAAAGAATAAGAAGAGCGGAGCGGGCTTGTTGTTTACCCATGACCGGATAGGATTATGGGATCAAGTGGGTGGATATGGTAATTATTCATATGCGGTAAAGTTATCGGAGGAGATGTATTTGAGTGCCGGGGTGATGTTGGGGGGATTTCAGAGGAGTTTTGAGTTTGAACGGGTAAAAGTGAAGGACGGAGGCGATCCACAGTTGATGGGCAACCGGATCAACAAAGCGGCGTTTGATGGGGCAGGAGGGATCAATTGGCATTGGAAGGGATTGGATGTGGGTTTGGCGGTATGGCAGATATTTGGCAGTGAGATAAGATATTTGGAGACACAGCAACAGGCGGCCTACCGGGTCAACAAGCACATGACGGCGAACATACAGTATTCATACAAGATAGTGGAGGATATAGGGTTGTGGTTGCGACCGGCGGTGATGATTAGGTATATAACGACCTATGGAGGTTTTAATTTGTCTAGTCCGTTGCAGTTGGATGGGAGTTTGGTGGTGGATGCGGAGAAGTGGGGATGGATACAATTGATGTATAAGCAGAATTATAGTTTATCGGCGGGGATAGGGATACACGAGTCGAAACGATTGAAGGCGGGATTTTCGTATGATTTTGCGATATTCAATGCTGCACGGAGTGAGTTGGGCAGGACAGGGGAGTTGTTCATATCTTATACCTTCAAGCCCGGTGGCAGATCTGTTCCTCAAACATTATATTAAAATGAAAACCAAATTATTTTTGAAAGATTATTATATTTGCATAAACAATATACTATGAGACCTAAAAACTTTATTTACGTTTTTGTTGTAATGCTATTTTTATCATTACATGTAAATGCGCAATCAAACAATCAACAAACACTTTCAACAGAATATCAACTTGCTTTTAAAGTTAAAAATGGCATAGAAGATTGTCCTGTTTTTGGAGCTGCATATTTGGAAGGATTGGCAAATCGATTGGGGGGAAAGGTTATAAAATTTGATGAAAGTGAAAAGGTATTTTATTTGCAATTTTCAGAAGGAGATCCTCAAGAAAAAATCAAAGCAATAGAAGAAGATATGCAACGAGTGCACTATCCTATGACCCATTTTGTATCGTTAACGTTAAGAGAAAATTAATAAAACTTAGATAAGCTATGAAGAAAAACTAATCTATCCACTTTCATTTTTCTTTTTTCAAATGGTTTTGACCGGATTGGTTGGTCAAAATTCCACTTATATGCGAACGTATAACTTTCCCGGCATGAATGGGGGGTTGGGATTATCGTCTACCTCAGACGGAGGATTTGTTGGCACCGGGCAACATGAGGGAGGTCCTGCAGGTAGTTGTGATGTGTATGTATACAAGGTTACCGGTTGCGGTTCGTTGGAGTGGTATAAAACATTTGGCAGTCCTGCTTCAGACGGGGGAAAAAAAGTGATTCAAACATCAGACGGAGGGTATGCTGTCATTGGTTTATGGGATAATGGTTCGGGAAGCGGGGGTGGATATGAATACTTATTGATGAAATTGAATTCTGCAGGAGCCCTTCAATGGAATACGGTTTGGAATGGAAGCGGAAATTCCAGTGAATATGGAATTTGGCTGGAAGAAGCAGCAGGCGGTTACATTACGGCCGGTAATACTTATGCATCACCCTGGGGAGGTTGGAATGCCGTAGTAATGTTTTACAACAATTTAGGAACGCCTGTATGGGCAAGGGCGTTTGGTGGAGGAGCTGAAGATGCTTTTGGAAGTGTGCATGCTGTGTCAGGTGGATATATAGCCGGAGGAAAAACCAGTAGTTTTGGTGCCGGGGGGAGTGACCTGATGGCGGTGAAAGTCAATGCTTCCGGTACTCCTGTATGGATGAACGCTTATGGTGGACCGGGAAATGAAGGAAGATATTGGGATACAGAAGGGATACCCACTCCGGATGGAGGGTATATTTTGGCAGGTGCCACTGACTATGGTCCATGGTCACAAGGATCATGGGATATTTTACTGGTGAAATTGGATGCCAATGGGGTCGTTCAATGGGCAAAAACATACGGAGGGTCTAATGAAGAGGTGGCAGAAGGTATAGCCGTGGCGGCTGACGGATATGCCATAACGGGATATACATATACAAATACGAATGGTGGCAGGGATGCTTTTATATTGAAGATAGATACTCTTGGAAATTTTCAATGGGTTAGGGCATATGGCACAAGCGGAACCGACAGGGGTGTGGATATTATTCCCGTAAATGGTGGAAATAGTGGTTATGTGCTATCGATGAACAGAGAAACCAGTCCCGGTTCGGGGGATTATGACCCTATGTTTGTAAGAACAGACAGTTTGGGTGATTGTGGTTGTAACAATATTTCCTCAGTTTGGGGGGGGATGAATGTTACAAGCTTGATTACTACTACACCTTTGCCTGCAACTGCTACACAAAACTTTATCAGCAATATTACTATTTCCTCACCTGTGGTTACAACGGGAGCTCCAACGCCAAATGAGAATTTTATATGTATTTCTTGTACACCGGTCACCCCTTCTTTTATAATGAGCGATACTATTATATGTGCAAATGAGATCGTAACCCTCATCAATACCACTCCTCCCGGAACAGCTTCTTGTTTTGAATGGGTGGCTAATGGAAATGTTTTTAGCACTGTACAGGACACGGTGGTGGCTTCATTCCCTCCCGGCACATATAACATACAATTAAAAGCTATATGTGGTAATAATATTCAATCTGCTTCCGCTACTTTAGTCGTAAATCCTGTTCCTACGGCCGGTTTTACTGGCCCATTGAATGTTTGTGAAAGTAATCTGCCTGTATCATTTACCAACACAGGAAGTACCGGAGCGGGCATCAGTTTTCAATGGAATTTTGGCAATGGCGCGATTCCTCAAACTTCTACTCAGGAAAATCCTTCCAATATCAATTATACTTATGGGGGAAGTAAGAATATTAAGCAAGTGGTCATCAATCAGTTTGGTTGTAAAGATTCAATTATTAAAACCATGTATGTTGAACCATTACCCAACATTACCTTCAGTGCCCAGAGTCCTGTTTGTATCGGGGACAGCATGTTATTCACGAACAACAGTTGGGTAGGCGGTACCGGAGTGATATCTCAATGGGTATGGGACTTTGGAGACGGAAATTATTCTGGTCAGTTTCAGCCCTGGCATACCTATTTGTCACCGGGGACATATACGGTTGAACTAAAAGCGGTATCTGACTATGGTTGTGCCGACAGTTCCACGATAACCGTAGAGGTTTCTCCGTTGAGTGTTGGAGGGCAATTGTTGCAGGACGATACGGTGTGCAGCGGACAGAACAGTGGAATGTTGCAATTGACGGGGAATACGGGTACTCCGGTACAATGGGAATATTCAACCGATGGGGGCATCAACTGGTTTGCCATATCGAACACAGGCGTTCAGCAGCCATACAATAACCTGACGCAGGACAGGATATACCGGGTATTGGTGAAGAGCGGGGCATGTCCGGCTGTATATAGTGACACGGTGATGATAAAGGTAGATGCATTGAGTGAGGGAGGTGTAGTATTGCGTGACACGGTGGTATGTATAGAGGGCAACAGCGGGATGTTGCTGGCGAGTGGATATAACGGTACGATAGTGACATGGCAGGTGAGCACAGACGGAGGACAGAGCTGGCAGAATACGAACACAAGCGGGGTAGTGGAGAGTTTTACAAATTTGACGGATACCACATTATACCGTGTGATAGTGAAGAACGGTGTATGTCCTGCGGACACTTCGGCATATGCGACGGTATGGGTAAGGAAATTCAACGGAGCGTATACGAGTGGAGACACCACGATCAGTTTGGGCGACAGGGTACAGGTGTATGCCGGCGGGGGAATGAGTTATTTGTGGCGGCCAAATGTGAACATCAATGACACGACGATATCGAATCCTGAGGTATGGCCGGTAGAGACGCAGCAATATACGGTGGTTGTATGGGATGAGTATGGATGTGCAGACACATCGCAATTGACGGTGTATGTGATACGGGATTACAAGTTGGAGATATCCAACACATTGACGCCGAACGGAGATGGGTACAACGACACATGGTGGATAGGCAACATAGAGAATTATCCGGCCAATGAGGTACAGATATTCAATCGTTATGGTCAGTTGATATACAGCAAGGAGGGATATATGAACGAATGGGATGGCCGTTACAAAGGGGAGCGTTTGCCAAACGGGACGTATTTCTTTGTGTTGAAGATTAAAGAAGGAGAAGGTGTTGTGTTCAAAGGGCATATTAACATTATCGGTAAATAATATGTTTATGATGAAAAAAACAATATGGATTATACTGCTTATGTTCTTAATGACGGATTTACATTCCCAGCAGATGCCGATGTTTAATCAATATGTATGGAACCGGATGTTGATGAATCCGGCGCAGAGTTATTTGAATGAGGAGGCGGAATTGTTTGCGATGCACCGTTCGCAGTGGAGCGACATATCCGGCGGACCGAACAGTCAAATGATGTCATTGAGTGGGATGTTAAAGAATAAGAAGAGCGGAGCGGGCTTGTTGTTTACCCATGACCGGATAGGATTATGGGATCAAGTGGGTGGATATGGTAATTATTCATATGCGGTAAAGTTATCGGAGGAGATGTATTTGAGTGCCGGGGTGATGTTGGGGGGATTTCAGAGGAGTTTTGAGTTTGAACGGGTAAAAGTGAAGGACGGAGGCGATCCACAGTTGATGGGCAACCGGATCAACAAAGCGGCGTTTGATGGGGCAGGAGGGATCAATTGGCATTGGAAGGGATTGGATGTGGGTTTGGCGGTATGGCAGATATTTGGCAGTGAGATAAGATATTTGGAGACACAGCAACAGGCGGCCTACCGGGTCAACAAGCACATGACGGCGAACATACAGTATTCATACAAGATAGTGGAGGATATAGGGTTGTGGTTGCGACCGGCGGTGATGATTAGGTATATAACGACCTATGGAGGTTTTAATTTGTCTAGTCCGTTGCAGTTGGATGGGAGTTTGGTGGTGGATGCGGAGAAGTGGGGATGGATACAATTGATGTATAAGCAGAATTATAGTTTATCGGCGGGGATAGGGATACACGAGTCGAAACGATTGAAGGCGGGATTTTCGTATGATTTTGCGATATTCAATGCTGCACGGAGTGAGTTGGGCAGGACAGGGGAGTTGTTCATATCTTATACCTTCAAGCCCGGTGGCAGATCTGTTCCTCAAACATTATATTAAAATGAAAACCAAATTATTTTTGAAAGATTATTATATTTGCATAAACAATATACTATGAGACCTAAAAACTTTATTTACGTTTTTGTTGTAATGCTATTTTTATCATTACATGTAAATGCGCAATCAAACAATCAACAAACACTTTCAACAGAATATCAACTTGCTTTTAAAGTTAAAAATGGCATAGAAGATTGTCCTGTTTTTGGAGCTGCATATTTGGAAGGATTGGCAAATCGATTGGGTGGAAAGGTTATAAAATTTGATGAAAGTGATAAGGTATTTTATTTGCAATTTTCAGAAGGAGATCCTCAAGAAAAAATCAAAGCAATAGAAGAAGATATGCAACGAGTGCACTATCCTATGACCCATTTTGTATCGTTAACCTTAAGAGAAAATTAAAAAACTTAAACTATGAAGAAAAACTATTCTATCCACTTTCATTTTTCTTTTTTCAAATGGTTTTGACCGGATTGGTTGGTCAAAATTCCACTTATATGCGAACGTATAACTTTCCCGGCATGAATGGGGGGTTGGGATTATCGTCTACCTCAGACGGAGGATTTGTTGGCACCGGGCAACATGAGGGAGGTCCTGCAGGTAGTTGTGATGTGTATGTATACAAGGTTACCGGTTGCGGTTCGTTGGAGTGGTATAAAACATTTGGCAGTCCTGCTTCAGACGGGGGAAAAAAAGTGATTCAAACATCAGACGGAGGGTATGCTGTCATTGGTTTATGGGATGATGGTTCGGGAAGCGGGGGAGGATATGATTACTTATTGATGAAGTTGAATTCTGCAGGAGCCCTTCAATGGAATACGGTTTGGAATGGAAGCGGAAATTCCGGTGATTATGGAATTTGGTTGGAAGAAGCCGCAGGCGGTTACATTACGGCCGGTAATACTTATGCATCACCCTGGGGAAATTGGAATGCCGTAGTAATGTTTTACAACAATTTAGGAACGCCTGTATGGGCAAGGGCGTTTGGTGGAGGTTCTGAAGATGCTTTTGGAAGTGTGCATGCTGTATCAGGCGGATATATAGCCGGAGGAAAAACCAGTAGTTTTGGTGCCGGGGGGAGTGACCTGATGGCGGTGAAAGTCAATGCTTCCGGCACTCCTGTATGGATGAACGCTTATGGAGGACCGGGAAATGAAGGAAGATATTGGGATACAGAAGGGATACCCACTCCGGATGGAGGGTATATTTTGGCAGGTGCCACTGACTATGGTCCATGGTCACAAGGATCATGGGATATTTTACTGGTGAAATTGGATGCCAATGGGGTCGTTCAATGGGCAAAAACATACGGAGGGTCTAATGAAGAGGTGGCAGAAGGTATAGCCGTGGCGGCTGACGGATATGCCATAACGGGATATACATATACAAATACGAATGGTGGCAGGGATGCTTTTATATTGAAGATAGATACTCTTGGAAATTTTCAATGGGTTAGGGCATATGGCACAAGCGGAACCGACAGGGGTGTGGATATTATTCCCGTAAATGGTGGAAATAGTGGTTATGTGCTATCGATGAACAGAGAAACCAGTCCCGGTTCGGGGGATTATGACCCTATGTTTGTAAGAACAGACAGTTTGGGTGATTGTGGTTGTAACAATATTTCCTCAGTTTGGGGGGGGATGAATGTTACAAGCTTGATTACTACTACACCTTTGCCTGCAACTGCTACACAAAACTTTATCAGCAATATTACTATTTCCTCACCTGTGGTTACAACGGGAGCTCCAACGCCAAATGAGAATTTTATATGTATTTCTTGTACACCGGTCACCCCTTCTTTTATAATGAGCGATACTATTATATGTGCAAATGAGATCGTAACCCTCATCAATACCACTCCTCCCGGAACAGCTTCTTGTTTTGAATGGGTGGCTAATGGAAATGTTTTTAGCACTGTACAGGACACGGTGGTGGCTTCATTCCCTCCCGGCACATACAACATACAATTAAAAGCCATATGTGGTAATAATATTCAATCTGCTTCCGCTACTTTAGTCGTAAATCCTGTTCCTACGGCCGGTTTTACTGGCCCATTGAATGTTTGTGAAAGTAATCTGCCTGTATCATTTACCAACACAGGAAGTACCGGAGCGGGCATCAGTTTTCAATGGAATTTTGGCAATGGCGCGATTCCTCAAACTTCTACTCAGGAAAATCCTTCCAATATCAATTATACTTATGGGGGAAGTAAGAATATTAAGCAAGTGGTCATCAATCAGTTTGGTTGTAAAGATTCAATTATTAAAACCATGTATGTTGAACCATTACCCAACATTACCTTCAGTGCCCAGAGTCCTGTTTGTATCGGGGACAGCATGTTATTCACGAACAACAGTTGGGTAGGCGGTACCGGAGTGATATCTCAATGGGTATGGGACTTTGGAGACGGAAATTATTCTGGTCAGTTTCAGCCCTGGCATACCTATTTGTCACCGGGGACATATACGGTTGAACTAAAAGCGGTATCTGACTATGGTTGTGCCGACAGTTCCACGATAACCGTAGAGGTTTCTCCGTTGAGTGTTGGAGGGCAATTGTTGCAGGACGATACGGTGTGCAGCGGGCAGAACAGTGGAATGTTGCAATTGACGGGGAATACGGGTACTCCGGTACAATGGGAATATTCAACCGATGGGGGCATCAACTGGTTTGCCATATCGAACACAGGCGTTCAGCAGCCATACAATAACCTGACGCAGGACAGGATATACCGGGTATTGGTGAAGAGCGGGGCATGTCCGGCTGTATATAGTGACACGGTGATGATAAAGGTAGATGCATTGAGTGAGGGAGGTGTGGTATTGCGAGACACGGTGGTATGTATAGAGGGCAACAGCGGGATATTGTTGGCGAGTGGATATAACGGCACGATAGTGACCTGGCAGGTGAGCACAGACGGAGGACAGAGCTGGCAGAATACGAACACAAGCGGGGTAGTGGAGAGTTTTACGAATTTGACGGATACCACATTATACCGTGTGATAGTGAAGAACGGTGTATGTCCTGCGGACACTTCGGCATATGCGACGGTATGGGTAAGGAAATTCAACGGAGCGTATACGAGTGGAGACACCACGATCAGTTTGGGCGACAGGGTACAGGTGTATGCCGGCGGGGGAATGAGTTATTTGTGGCGGCCAAATGTGAACATCAATGACACGACGATATCGAATCCTGAGGTATGGCCGGTAGAGACGCAGCAATATACGGTGGTTGTATGGGATGAGTATGGATGTGCAGACACATCGCAATTGACGGTGTATGTGATACGGGATTACAAGTTGGAGATATCCAACACATTGACGCCGAACGGAGATGGGTACAACGACACATGGTGGATAGGCAACATAGAGAATTATCCGGCCAATGAGGTACAGATATTCAATCGTTATGGTCAGTTGATATACAGCAAGGAGGGATATATGAACGAATGGGATGGCCGTTACAAAGGGGAGCGTTTGCCAAACGGGACGTATTTCTTTGTGTTGAAGATTAAAGAAGGAGAGGGTGTCGTGTTCAAAGGGCATATTAACATTGTTGGAAATTAAAATATGAAAATATGAGCAAAGTATTTTTAAACATAAAAATTATTACTTTCTGCTTGGGAACATTGATAATGCATGCAATCTTTTCCCAGCAGATGCCGATGTTTAATCAATATGTATGGAACCGGATGTTGATGAATCCGGCGCAGAGTTATTTGAATGAGGAGGCGGAATTGTTTGCGATGCACCGTTCGCAGTGGAGCGACATATCCGGCGGACCGAACAGTCAATTGATGTCATTGAGTGGGATGTTAAAGAATAAGAAGAGCGGAGCGGGCTTGTTGTTTACCCATGACCGGATAGGATTATGGGATCAAGTGGGGGGATATGGTAATTATTCATATGCGGTAAAGTTATCGGAGGAGATGTATTTGAGTGCCGGGGTGATGTTGGGGGGATTTCAGAGGAGTTTTGAGTTTGAACGGGTAAAAGTGAAGGACGGAGGGGATCCTCAGTTGATGGGCAACCGGATCAACAAAGCGGCGTTTGATGGGGCAGGAGGGATCAATTGGCATTGGAAGGGATTGGATGTGGGTTTGGCGGTATGGCAGATATTTGGCAGTGAGATAAGATATTTGGAGACACAGCAACAGGCGGCCTACCGGGTCAACAAGCACATGACGGCGAACATACAGTATTCATACAAGATAGTGGAGGATATAGGGTTGTGGTTGCGACCGGCGGTGATGATTAGGTATATAACGACCTATGGAGGTTTTAATTTGTCTAGTCCGTTGCAGTTGGATGGTAGTTTGGTGGTGGATGCGGAGAAGTGGGGATGGATACAATTGATGTATAAGCAGAATTATAGTTTATCGGCGGGGATAGGGATACACGAGTCGAAACGATTGAAGGCGGGATTTTCGTATGATTTTGCGATATTCAATGCTGCACGGAGTGAGTTGGGCAGGACAGGGGAGTTGTTTATATCATATACCTTCAAGCCCGGTGGCAGATCTGTTCCTCAAACATTATATTAATTCTCAAATCAGAATAATTGCAATTTAATTTGACTAAAAAACAAAGTGAATGAAAAAAAGAGGAGAGTTCTGGTGCAAGAGTTTCTTTATATTTTTGTTTTTTTCGTACATTTCAGTCATTGCTCAAGATAAATCATTAGAATCTTTACCGGATAAAGCATTATTAAACTTAGCCGAAAAAAATTACGAAAAGGGGAATTTTCTTGAGGCTCTGCCATTTTATGAAGCATATCATCAAAGAAAAAAAGATGATCTAAAGGCATATTACAAACTGGCAATATGTTATTTATATAAAACCGATCAACCGGAAAAGTCACTTGAGATATTGACAGAATTAAGAAACAACAACAAATTTAAAACACCTGAAGATTTTAATTTTTATTTGGCGCGAGCCAATCATGCCGCACAAAACTTTGAAAAAGCAGCCGAATTATATTCAATAGCATTAAAAAGTTTTGAGCCGGGTAGTCCCGAAGCATTAAAGATTTCCCTTTTAATGCAACAATGTCAGAAAGGTGTAGAATTAAAAGAACGTCTCTCACAATTGAACAAAAATGAGGTGACAATAATGACCTTGTTGCCGGAAAATATAAATACTCCTTACAATGAATACATGCCTGTAATTTCGGCAGATGAAAATTTATTGATCTTTACATACAGAGGTCCTAAATCGACGGGAGGCAAACTAAATGATGCAGGAGAACCCGATCCGGAGGGAATATTTTATGGTGAAGATATTTTTCAATCGTTCAAAACCGGCGAAAACTGGTCGCCCGCGATGCCGATACAAGAATTAAATACTGTGCAAAATGATGCAGCCATAAGTTTAAGTGCCGATGGTCAAACTTTGTTGTTTTACAGAAACACGGCTGATTCATCAGGCAATATATACATATCAAAATTGGATGGAGAAAAATGGTCATCGCCAAAATCTTTACCGGGATTTGTCAATACAGAATTTTGGGAGGGAAGTGCCTGTCTTGCTTATAATGAAAAAGTTTTGTTTTTTAGTTCAGAGAGACCCGGTGGTTTTGGTGGACGTGATATATACAAATCTGTGTTGTTACCCAATGGTCAATGGTCGAAACCGGTTAATTTAGGACCTACAATCAACACTCCTTACGATGAAGATGCTCCCTTTTTCTTTTATGATGGAACAACGCTTTATTTTAGTTCCAATGGTCCGAATTCGGTCGGTGGCTATGATATTTTTTATGCCCAGCTGAAAGATGATTCCACCTGGACAACACCGGTAAATGTCGGGTTAAGTATCAATACGCCTTTTGACGATAAATTTTACGTAATCAACGCACAAGGAAATCATGGATATTTTTCATCCATGCGTAAAGGAGGAAAAGGTTTGCAAGATATTTACCTTGTTACACCCGGACATTTTGCTTCATCAGCAGCATTTGTTCTAAAAGGTAAAGTGTTTGTCAACGATATTCCCGGATATTCGGACATAACAGTTTCTATTTCAGGGACAGCATCAGACCCTTCATTGCATCATTCCAACTCAAGTTCAGGCAAATATCTTGTAGTTTTCCCATTAGGGTTTAATTATTTGGTAAAATATGAAGCTGAAGGATGTGTTCCTTTTGAAGCATTGATACCTATTCAAAACTTGACATCATTCAAAGACAGTGTGTTGGATGTATATCTTTATCCGCAAGAAATATTGGACAAGTATATCAATATTGACGGGTATGTCAAAGATCCCGTAACAGGAGAACCGCTTGCGGGTGTAAAAGTTGTTTTGCGTTCAAAAGATGGAAGTGTTGAAAGGGAGGTTTATACCGATCAAAACGGTTATTTTCAATTTAAAAAAGTGCCAAAAGATAAAGAATATGATATATTGGTCGATTATCCTTCCATGGTCGATGTAATTGGCAAAACCAAAGATTTATATGGCAAACCGGTAGGAGGGATTGTTATTAATGGTCAGAAATCAGACAATAACGGTAAATTTCAAATCACTTCCGGAAATTACTTGGCTGATTCGCCTTATGCAAAAGGATTCCCTTCAAAATACAAAACTTTTCCGGAAGATGCATTTGTGCCATACAACGATAAAAATTTAAGAAAAAACGCCTTGAAATGGACTCCCGATTTATTGGATAAAATGTTGGAATATTTTGGTGATGCTCAAATGGCCGGTTTAGAATTCAGAATTCAAGTTGGAGCATATAGAAGACCTAAAAATTTTAACAAATCGATTTACGAATCGTTGGATCAAGTTAGAGAAAAAGAATTGGACGATAAAATAACGCGTTTTGAACTGCAAACACCGGTCAAAACATTCAGAGAGGCATTGGTCAAAAGGGATATGGCCAAAAAATTGCCATATCACGATGCTTTCGTCACAATTTATATTAATGGAGAAAGGATGCTTTTTTCTAAAGAAATACTTAAATATCTCAAATGATTTTTTATTTTTATTTAATAACTCATTGAAAAATTAATGAATAATGTATATTTGCAAATAGAATAATTATATGACTAAAATTATGAAGAGGATACATTTTTTTGTTTTATTAATTCTAGGTACAGCGTTTTTTTCTTGCCAAAATGATAAGCAAGATACAGCGGTCAAAGAAGATCAAAATAAAATCGATTCATCTTTGAGCATTGGAGGTACATTGATCATAGGAGAATTGGAAATGCCACGCAGCATTTGTCCGGGATTGATCGAAGATGTCCATTCAATGCATGTATCAAGTCAAATTTTTGAAGGATTGGTTGCGTATGACCCCAAAGATTTGTCCATTAAACCATTGTTGGCCGAAAAATGGGAAATATCAGAAGATGGCTTGATTTATACTTTCCATTTAAGAAAGGGCGTGAGATTTCATGATGACAATTGTTTTGCCGAAGGCACAGGCAGAGAGGTGAAAGCACAAGATGTACTCTATTCTTTTAAAAGAATCGCCAATTCCCAATTAGGCGACTATGCATATAATTCTACCATTAAAGGTATAATTAAAGGAGCAGACGAATACTTTCAAATGTCTTTAAAAGAGGATGTATCTAACAAGGAAATTAGCGGTATTAAGGTTCTTGATGATTATACCATCCAATTTGAGTTGACTCATCCGTCAAAAAACTTCTTAAATATTTTGGCAAATACAAATTTGGGTATAGTTGCCAAAGAAGCTGTTGAAACTTATGGAAATGATAATAAAATAGGAACAGGACCATTTAAATATGCTTCGTTAAAAGGAAATAACGTGGTGTTGGTCAAAAATGAAAAATATTGGGCAAAAGATAAAGAAGGAAATGCATTACCATACTTGGATAGTTTGGTTTTTAGAATAGTTGAAAATAAGAGAAGTGAACTTGAAGATTTTAAAAATGGCAAAATAGATATCATTTTTTCGGTGCCTGCCGAAAATGTTAAAGAATTTATTGAAAGCGACATCAAAAAATTTGAAGAAAAACCACCACAATTTGTAATAAACCGTGTGCCGGCTTTGGCTTCTCAATACTATGAATTTAACCTGACAAAAGATATTTTCAAGAAGAAAGAAGTTCGGCAAGCTTTAAATTATGCCATTGATAGAAATAAAATTATTGAAGAAGTTCTAAAAGGGGCAGCATATGGTCCTGCCATCCATGGTTTCATACCTACTGTGCCTCAATTCAAAGATTTAGATTTAGAATCAATTAATGGATATACCTTTGATCCGGATAAAGCAAAAAAATTATTGGCTAAAGCAGGTTACCCTGATGGTAAAGGATTTCCCACATTAAAGTTAGTCTTAAACAGTGGGGCTGCTAAAAATACAAGTGTTGCCACTGAAGTGCAAAGCCAGTTATACAATAATTTGGGAATAATGATTGAACTTGAATTGGTTTCTTTTGACAAAAAAATTGAAATTTCAAAATATGGCAAATCAGATATGGTCCGTTCGGCTTGGGCAGCCGATTTTCCTGCACCTGAAAGTTTCCTTTTGGTTTTTTACGGAAAAAATATTTCGCCCGATCTTACCAAACCAGCTTATCCTAACTCTATGAGATATGTAAATAGCGAGTTTGATAAAATATATGAACAAATTCTTGCCGAAACAGATGATGCAAAAAGAAAAGAGCTCATACTTAAAGCCGAACAAATGGTGATTGAAGATGCACCTATACTTTATCTTTGGTATGATGAGATCTTAAGTATCCACAATGGAAAAGTTTTCAATTTTCATATCAACCCCATAAACCATTTAAGTTTTAGAGAGGTATACAAAAAGTAATTAAGTTTTACTGATGTCACGGTTACAAGTCCTGGGGATAATTCCGGCCAGGTATGCTTCAACACGTTTTCCGGGTAAACCTTTGGTAAAAATTGGTAACAAAACCATGATTGAAAGGGTTTATTCCCGGGCAATAATGGCAGATTGCTTTGATCATGTTTTGGTAGCCACCGATGATCAAAGGATTTTCCAACATGTGAACTCTTTTGGAGGGAATGTTTTGTTGACATCCGGAATGCACGAAACAGGCACCGACAGATGTATAGAAGCCCTTGAATTGTATGAAAGCCAAAAAGGAACGACTCCCGATGTGATAGTGAATATTCAAGGCGATGAACCTTTTGTAGAACCGGAAGTATTAAAGTCATTGGTGCAAGTTTTTCAGCTTGAGAATACTGTACAGATAGCCACTTTGGCAACAAAGTTTTCTAACATTGAAGATATTCAAAATCCCAACAGAATCAAAATAGTTTGCGATTTATACCAAAATGCCCTTTATTTTAGCAGAAGTGTCATACCTTTTCCTTTTAAATCAAATGAACTATCAAATTATTTGAAACATATCGGTGTATATGCATTCAAAAGTGATATTCTAAAAAAAATTAAAGAATTGAAACCAACATTATTGGAAAAAATCGAAAGTTTAGAACAATTGAGATGGATGCAAAACGGCTTGAAAATAAAAGTTGTATTTACTGAATACAATTCAATCAACATCGATACGCCCGAAGATCTGGAAAATATCTTAAATGTGTATAAAGATCAATTAAACGATTAATTTTTTTAATCAAGTTTAATTCATCAATAATTTTAAAAAAAGTAATTTTACCAT
>BPHE01000016.1 GCA_026003395.1 Vicingaceae bacterium | reverse complement strand
CAGCATGACTTCATTGAAAAAATTCTTGACACTTCTGCCTGCCCGTCAAATTACGGCAAAAACCATATCCGGAAAAATATTCACCATTGAACTTACAAAAAAACATACCGAAGATCATCCTTCTTTACAACCTTTCAGACAGGCATTGAAGGAAATCGACCGGTCCATAGCAGATCTTTTGGAAAAGCGCAAAGAGATGATCAGTAAAATCGGTGAAATAAAATGCGAACAAGCCATTCCCATCATACAGCCCACATATTTCGAACAAAAATTAAAAACACTCCGAATAAGCGATGATTACACCCGTTCTGTTTTCGAAGAAATACACAGATGCAGTATTAAAGAACAAATAAAAAATGCCGTCAAAATATTAAAATTGATACCATGAAAGAAGAAAAAAAACTTTTCATCTTAGATGCGTTTGCACTTATCTACCGTGCCTATTTTGCTTTTTCAAAAAACCCGAGAATCAATTCAAAAGGATTTAACACCTCGGCCATTTTTGGATTCCTCAACACCTTAGCGGAAGTGATTGAAAAAGAAAAACCCACCCATATAGCCGTCGTTTTTGACAGCGAAGGTCCGGGCGAACGAGAAGAAATTTATGAAGATTACAAAGCCCACAGAGAACAGATCCCCGAAGACATCGTGGCATCTTTGCCGTATATCAAAGAGATTTTAAAGGCAATGAACATCAAAACCTTTGAAGAACCCGGATTGGAAGCGGACGACCTAATGGCCTGCCTTGCCATAAAAGCGGCAAACAATGGTTTTAAAGTATATATTATGACCTCTGACAAAGATTTGGCACAGATGGTCAACGAAAATATTTTGATATACCGTCCGGCAAGAATGGGAAATGGGCACGAAATTTTGGGAGTGAAAGAAGTAAAAGAAAAATTTTCCATCGACGACCCAAAGCAAATCATCGACTTGCTTGCTCTTGCAGGTGACAGCTCCGACAACATTCCCGGTGTGCCGGGCATAGGCGAAAAAACTGCCGTTAAACTCATCAAACAATACAAAAACCTTGAAAATATTCTGGCCAATGCCGATAATATCAAAGGTAAACTTGGGGAAAAATTGAAAGAGTTTAATGATCAGGCATTGTTGTCAAAAGAACTGGCCACCATCAGAACGGATATAAACATGAACGTAGACCCCGAGGAATTAAAAATAAAACAACCGGACAAAGAAAAATTATTGGACATTTTTTCGGAATTGGAATTTAAATCTCTGGCCAAACGGCTTTTAAAAGAAGAAATAAACATTACACCCACCGTTCCCGGAGTGCAGATGGATTTGTTTTCGCAAGAAGAGATCGATGTTGCACCGGAAGTGTCAGATATAGAGAAAAGCGATAAAAACTACCACCTGATCGAAAATGTCGAAGAACTAGAACGACTGATCGAAAACCTGCAACACCAATCCGTATTGGCATTTGATACGGAAACAACCGGTCTCGATGATTTGAACGCACAGCTGGTAGGCATATCTTTATCCTGTAGGCCCCATGAAGGTTACTTCATTCTTTGGCCCGAACAACAAGATTTGCAAGAAGCGATTATCCGGGCATTGAAAAACATATTGGAAAACAAAAAGATATTGAAAATTGCACATAACTTAAAATTTGACATGAATATCCTGAGTTTATACGGGATACACGTCGCTCCTCCCGCCTACGACACTATGATTGCCCATTATTTGATGGAGCCAGAGATGCGACACAACATGGATTATCTTTCGGAAGTATATTTAGGTTACAAACCCATTTCCATTGAGACATTGATTGGGAAAAAGGGAAAAAATCAAAAAAGCATGAAAGACGTTCCGAAAGATCTTTTAAGCCGCTATGCCTGTGAGGACGCCGATGTAACCCTTCAACTTTACCTGAAATTCGATCCATTGACCAACCAACAACCCCTGAAAAAATTGTTTTATGAGGTAGAGATGCCCATTGTATTTGTGCTTTCGGCCATGGAACAAAAAGGTGTGAAAATCAACGAAGAGTGGCTCAAGCAATATTCACAAGAATTGGAAGAACGCCTGAAAAAAATCGAAAACGAAATTTATGATCTCACACAGATGCAATTCAACATCGATTCACCTAAGCAATTGGGGGAAGTGTTGTTTGATCATTTGAAAATAGTGGACAAACCCAAAAAAACCAAAACCGGGCAATATGCCACCGGTGAAGAAGTATTGACACAACTGTCGGACAAACACCCGGTGATCGACAAAATTTTGGAATACCGAATGTTGAAAAAACTTAAAACCACTTACGTCGATGCATTGCCTACTTACATCAATCCACATACAGGCCGGATACATACCTCATTTATGCAGGCGGTGACGGCTACCGGCAGATTAAGTTCGAACAATCCGAACCTGCAAAACATACCCATCAAAACCGAAGAAGGCAGAAAATTGCGCTCGGTATTCGTGCCGGAAAATAAGAACCAATGGATACTATCGGCTGATTATTCACAAATAGAGTTGAGAATCATTGCCAGTTTGAGCGGAGAAGAAAACATGATAGCCGATTTTCTTGCCGGCAAAGATATTCATGCAGCCACGGCAGCACGTGTTTTTGGTGTAGCCGAAAGCGAGGTAACAAGGGAGATGCGTTCGAAAGCCAAAGCCGTCAATTTCGGAATCATATACGGACAAACACCCTATGGATTATCTCAAGCCTTGAATATCTCCAAAACCGAAGCCAAGGAAATAATAGACCAATATTTTGAAAAATATCCCCGCATAAAAGAATACATGGATAAAATGATTGCATTTGCCAGAGAAAACGGTTATGTAGAAACAGTTTTAGGACGCAGGCGTTATTTAAGGGACATTAATTCGGGCAATTCGGTAGTAAGGGGTTTTGCCGAACGTAACGCCATCAACTCGCCCATCCAAGGCAGTGCAGCCGACATTATCAAACTTGCCATGATCAATATCTTCCATAAAATACAGGAAGAAAAATTGAAATCTTCCATGATCCTTCAGGTACACGACGAACTTGTGTTTGAAGTAGAAGATGAAGAATTGGAAACAATGAAAAAACTGGTAAAACACGAAATGGAAAATGCCTATCAACTAAAAGTGCCGTTGGTAGTAGATGTGGGAGTAGGAAAAAATTGGCTGGAAGCGCATTAACCTTGTGAGAAAAACAAATGGGACAGATAAAAAAACTGGCAGGACAAACCTTGATCTATGGCGGAACCAATATGGCGGCAAGGTTTATCAACTATTTGCTGGTGCCGCTTTATACCTACTACTTCAGCCCTGAACAATATGGCATCGTATCGGAACTATATGCCTATGTGGCATTTTTGCAAGTTTTGCTGACATTCGGCATGGAAACGGCCTACTTCAGATTCTCTCAAAAAAACGATGAACCGGTTGTTTACAGTCAATCTTTGTTGTTTGTTTCATTGATTTCTGTCGGTTTTATTATAGTGGTCATTCTATTGAGGGATTGGTTGCATCAATTGCTGAGCAATGGATTGGATGTGCCATACAAAACGTATGTTGTATGGTTTGCCTGTATTTTGGCCATTGACGCCATCTCTGCCATTCCCCTTGCAAGGTTGCGGCTCCAAAACCGTCCGGTAAAATTTGCATTGATAAAAATGACCAATATCCTGTGTAATGTGTTGTTCAATTTGTTTTTTATCTTATGGCTTCCATGGTTATGCGATCACCATGGAGGTATATGGTCGAAGTTGTATGACCCTTCTTTGGGAGTAGGTTATATTTTTCTATCCAACTTGCTGGCTTCATTCGTTCTACTGATCAGCTTATGGCCGCAAATAAAGACGGCACGACTGATTCTAAACAGACCGCTGATTTCAAAGATGATACACTATGGCTGGCCATTGGCTGTGATGGGATTGGCCGGCATCGTGAATGAAACCATCGACCGGCCTATGATTAAATATCTTTCACCGGGCGATGCAGAGGACAAACTGGCACAGGTGGGCATCTACGGTGCATGCTATAAAATTGCCATTTTGATGTCCATCATCATTCAGGCCTATAGATATGCCGCCGATCCGTTTTTCTTTCAAAAATCAAAAGACAGTGATCATAAAGAAGTATATGCCTTGGTGATGAAATATTTTGTTAAAGTAATGTTGTTTGTTGCTTTGGGAATTGTAGCCAATTTGAGTTGGATTGGTTACTTTGTGGGAGAGGCATACAGGACCGGACTGGTTATTGTACCCTGGTTGATTTTGGCTAATTTTTTTCTTGGAGTTTATTTCAACTTATCGGTTTGGTATAAACTTACCGATAAAACCATTTATGGTTCTTTGATTGCCATTGCAGGAGCATTGTTAACACTGATTTTAAATTATTTGTTAATCCCTGAGGTTGGCTATACAGGTGCAGCCATTACAACATTTGTTTGTTATTTGACAATGGCTTTGGTTTCTTATTTTCTTGGTCAAAAACACTTTCGTGTGCCCTATGACATAAAAAGTTTTCTGGTGGAATTTGCTTTATTCATGGTTGCTATGGTTTATATCTGGCAAAATCCTCATTTTTTGGCAAACAGTTGGATCCACCTTTTATGGAAAAACCTGATATTAGTGCTATTTGGAGTTTTTCTGTGGCAGAGGACAACAAGAGATAAACATCTATCCATCTTGTGAAACCGGCCGGCAACATGTTACAGGCAATCCGAAAGTCGTTTTCCAAAAATTAAAATAATCACCTAACAGCCAACTCTACCTTTTTAAGTTTTTGAAGATCTTTCACCAGATCCGGGGAAATTTTCACTTTGTTTTTTGAAACAAAAGAGAATTTATGTTGTTTGTGCATAATCACAGTGACCAGCTCTTGAGATCCCTTGTGTTGACGAATAATCTCCGATATTTTGTCATTCAACTCCCTGTCTATGTCTTTAAGTTTTATGCCCATATAGAATTTTTGGCAGGTCAATTCTGGTAATTTTTCCAAAAGTTCCATGTGTTTCACATAAACCCGTGGCTGCAAAGATCCCTGGTAAAAACGCACCTCAACCGTCATATACACCATCAGACCCAAATCAAGCAAATGTTTGAATTTTAGATATGTTTCGGAAAAAAGTGAAAATTCATGTTTATCCTTGTAATCCTCTATTACAAACCGCCCATAAGGCATATCATTTTTGTTGGTCCTGTGTTCGACATGTGTAATCAACCCTGCCAATTGAAATTCATAGCTCCGTTTTCGTTCGGCATCATTGATAGGCGCTGCAGCAAGAAATTCTTTGAGTTTAACGATATCGTCCTTAATTTTTTGGTTGATAAAAAATTTATAGCGATCCAAAGGATGTCCGGTCAAATAAAAGCCGATATATTCTTTTTCGTAATTCAATCTGGTCAGATTGGACCATGGTTCGCATTGTGGAATTTCGGGTTCTTGCAAGTTTTCCTCCATTATTTCTTCTCCAAAAAGAGTTGGTAAGGCAACGGTCTGGTTGGGTTGAAGCTTTGAGGCAAATTGAAGGGCTTTTTCAATCAAAGTTTGATCATTTTCATCGGCTTTGTAGAAATATTGTGCCCTGTCCAATCCAAAGCAATCTAAAGCACCGGCATAAGCCAGGCTTTCGATCACACGTTTGTTGATTTTATTGCCTTGCATTCGCTTACACAAGTCGAAAATCGATTTAAAGGGACCGTTTTTGCTTCGTTCTTCAATGATTGCTTCTACTACTGCCTCTCCCACACCTTTGATCGCTGCCAATCCATAACGGATTTCACCATTTTGATTGACAGAAAAATGTATCTCGCTCTCATTGATATCAGGGCCCAGCAGGGGAATCATCATTCTTTGACATTCCTCAATAAAAAAACCGATCTTATCTATATTGAGATTGTGGGTTAGCACGGCCGCCATGTATTCATTGGGATAGTGGGCCTTGAGATAGGCAGTTTGATAGGCCAGCATGGCGTAGCACGTCGAATGGGATTTATTGAAAGCATACTTGGCAAAATCTTCCCAATCACTCCATATTTTTTCAAGTGTTTCTATTGGATATCCATTTTTTTGACCGTTTTCCAAAAATTTACCTTTCAAATTATCCAATACACTTTTTTGTTTTTTCCCCATGGCTTTGCGCAAGGTATCGGCTTCTCCTTTGGTAAATCCGGCCAATTTTTGAGCCAATAGCATCACTTGTTCTTGATAAACGGTGATTCCATAGGTCTCCTCCAGATATTCTTTCATCTCCGGAAGGTCATAGGTAATCTCTTCCAAACCATGTTTACGTTTGATAAAATGTTCGATATATTTCATCGGTCCCGGACGATACAAAGCATTCATGGCTATCAGATCTTCAAACTTATCGGGTTTGAGTTCCATGAGGTTTTTTTTCATACCGTCCGACTCAAACTGGAAAATACCGTTGGTTTCTCCTCTTTGAAAAATCTCAAACGTTTCTTTATCGTCCAGCGGTAGATTGTCCAGGTCTATTTCAATGCCGCGGTTTTGTTTGATTAATTTTAGTGTATCACGAATAATCGTAAGGTTTTTTAGCCCCAAGAAATCCATTTTGATAATCCCGGCACTTTCAATGATGCTTCCATCAAACTGTGAAACACGCAGATTTGAATCTTTTGCCGTACAAACCGGGATGATATCCATGATGTCGGTTGGTGCAATCAGCACACCGGCAGCATGCACACCGGTTCCTCTGATGGTGCCTTCAAGTTTTTCGGCGTCTTGCAACACTTTGGCTTTGAGGTCATCTCCGGCATAGTATTGACGCAACAATTTAATATTTTCAATTTCATCTCCCCGAAGGCCTTCCCTGTTGGAATCGCTCAAACTGTCTTCTCCTTCCAAAGGGGCATGCAAAATTCTTTGAAAAGTTATGCCCGGTTTTGCAGGAATGAGTTTGGCCAAAGCATCGCTTTCGGACAAAGGCAAGTCATATACTCTGGCAACATCCCGCACACTCATTTTGGGGGCCATGGTTGAGTAAGTGATAATTTGTGCCACTTGATTTTCTCCGTATTTTTTGATGACATAATCAATGACCTTTTGCCGTCCTTCATCATCAAAATCGGTATCAATATCAGGCATACTTTTTCGATCGGGGTTTAAAAACCTTTCAAAGAGCAAACCGTATTTGATTGGGTCAATGTTGGTAATACCGATACAATAAGCCACCACCGATCCTGCTGCCGATCCCCGACCGGGTCCGATAAAAACACCCATTTCGCGGCCTTTCTTGATGAAATCCCATACAATCAAAAAATATCCCGCAAAACCCATGCTTTTGATAGTAAACAACTCGAAATTGATGCGCTCTTCTATTTCCGGGGTAATTTCTCCATAACGCTTACGGGCTCCTTCATAAGTAATGTGTTTTAGATACTCCCATTGATTCAAATTATTGTCTTCGTGAACCTTAAATTCATCGGGGATTGGAAACACCGGTAGAATAATATCTTTTTCCAAACTCAAAAAATCAACCTTGTCAACAATTTCATTCGTATTGTCGATGGCTTCCGGCAGGTCATTGAAAAGATTGTTCATCTCTTCCTGGGTCTTGAGATAAAACTCATCGTTGTAGAATGCAAATCTTTTACCTTTTTGGTATTCGTCATCATCCGTAAATTCTTTCATCTTTGGTGTTGACAAGCGTTCGCCTGTATTGATACAAAGCATAATGTCGTGAATACGGGCATCTTCCTTGTCAATGTAATGCGTATCGTTTGAAGCAATGATTTTGATATTATATTTTTTGGCAAACTTCAACAATACGGCATTGACCTTTTCCTGGTCCGGTATTTGATGTCTTTGAAGCTCTATATAATAATCGTCCCCAAACAAATCGATCCACCATTTCAGTTTTTCCTCAGCTTCTTTTTCTCCCTGACGCAAAATGGTTCTTGGTATCTCGGCAGCCAGACAACAACTTGTGGCTATCAATCCTTTGTGGTATTTCAACAACAATTCTTTGTCGATGCGGGGATATTTTCCATAAAGTCCTTCTATGTAGCCAAGCGAACAAAGTTTCGACAGATTGTGGTAACCTTCTTCATTTTTGGCCAATAGCAATTGATGAAAGCGCTGATCTTTTTTCTCCCTTGTAAACTGCTTTTCAAAACGGTTTTCTACCAAATAAAACTCGCAGCCCACTATGGGTTTAATTACTTTTTTATCTTTGGAATTATACTTATTGGCTTCGGCCACAAAATCAAATACTCCGAACATATTGCCATGATCGGTGATGGCAATAGCCGGCATGCCGTCATCTACAGCTTTTTTAATCAATTTTTTAATGTCCGAAGCACCGTCAAGCAATGAATACTGCGTATGTACATGTAAATGGGAAAATACAGGCATTCTTTTAAATTTTATGTGTCGTAAATTTACGACGAATGCCATGTGTAGGAAAACATTTTTTTATTTTTTTATAAACACTCCTCTAAAGTGTTTACTCAAAGTGACTTTATCAAGATCCATGTTTTCAGAGCGGCAAAAATGACCTGAAAGATCAGGCAATTAAAAAACCTCATGCACTTTATTTTGAGATAAATACTCAGTATGAAATCAATGAAACTTTTTTCTTAACCAATGGTCTATACTGATTTTGCCAGCACCATGCGATAATAAGACCATCAACATGAGCATATAATACAAGGGGATTTCAAAACCATTGTTGGAAGCTTCAAAACCATTGTCCCAATGAACGGTTTTGATGGCTACGATCATCGTAATTATCAAAGGGATGGATATCCAACGGGTGAATAAACCCAGAGGAAGTAAAATCACACCCAACAATTCTGCAGATGCAGCCAAGTAGGCCTGCAATGTGGGCAAGGGTAATCCCATACTTGAGAACCATTCTGCCACTCCGTTAATATTAGACCATTTCATCATGGCCGGTCCATAAAATCCATAAGCTAGCACAATTCTGACAAAAAATAACGATACATCCTTGAGATGGTTAAATTTGTCTTCCAAAGCAAATATTTTTTTCATAAGTTATAATTTTTAGGTTCCTTGAAATTAGTATGGAAAGACATATGAACCTGACAAATTTTTTTGCTAAAGATGAATTTTAATTCTAATTACCGAATAGAATGAACATAGGAACATTGCCCGGATTATTCACTTTTTTCGTATAATGATTGTTTCATACATTGTAATCCATTGTTGTGGTGTTATTTGTCTGCATAATTCACCTATTAATTCATAGGGTATATCGCTTTCTTTTTTAAACCTGATGCAACTTTTCCCCATATTTGGTTTTCCGGAAATCTGTTTTGCATATTCATTCAAAAACCAATCAATCAAATTTTTGTCTGCATATAAGCCCATGTGATAGAGTGCCATATGATTCTTTTGTGAAGCAAGATGAATGAATGGCAAAGGTTCGTCGGGGTTGCAATGATAACCGGATGGGTATATTGTGTGAGGAACGACATATCCTATCATATTATATTGAATTGTTTCCTCAAACCCCTCAGGCAAATTATCCAAAATAACTTTTCTCAGTTTTTTAATGATTGATTTTCTTTCTTCCGGCAGATTGTTGATATAATCTTCAACCGTGTGTGCTTTATTTTTCATTTGTATTTATTTGTTTTTCTAAAATAATTAGGGTTCGTTTCCCTTGATATTTCTTTGAAGACCATTGTATCCCATTCTCCTGAGCGGGGTTCCGGCAAAAATTTTTTCGAAGGTGTTTTTATCCATGTTTTTCCAATCATCTTTTGACCATTGAAACATTTCGGGATTTACCGGAAAAAATGCCGGTTCGTTATGTGCTATGGAAAATCTGTTCCATGGACAAACTTCTTGACATATATCGCAACCAAATATCCAACCGGACAGTTTTCCTTGTAAATTGTCGTCAATGGTTGATTGTTTGCTTTCTATCGTTGCATGCGATATACACAAATTGGCATCGATCACCCCTTCGGAAATAATGGCATTCGTAGGACATGCATCCAGACAACGAGTACAACTCCCACAATATTGAAATGGATCGGGATGATAATTTTCCGGATAATGATCCAATTCGACATCACACATCACCTCTGCTATAAAAAAATAAGAGCCATATTTCCGATTTAAAAGCAAAGAATTTTTGCCTATCCATCCCAAACCTGCCTTTTGGGCAATCTGTCTTTCCAATAGTGGAGCAGAGTCGGTAAAAATGCGATATTGCACATTGCCGCACATTTCTTCAAGGATTTGCACCCATTTTTTTAATTTTTTTTTTAGCACCTTATGATAATCCTTTCCATAAGCATATCTGGCTATTTTATAAGATTTGAAAGTATAATTTTTTGCCGGGAAATAAGAATGAAGAAAGACAAAAATGGTTTTTGCTCCTTCCATCAACTTATAAGGTGCAAACCTTTTGTCCAAATGATTGGTTAGATACTCCATTTCACCATGATAATGATTTTGTAACCATTGGATATAATGTGATTTATATTCGCTAAGATCTATTCTTGCATCCAGCCAGGACATTTCCATAAATCCAAGCTGACCGGCAAGATCTGTTAAAATTTTTAATTGTTGTTTGGAGATTTTTTTCATCAGGTTAAGTCAAACAAAGTACCGGCAGTTCCCGGAAATGCAATGCCCAAATGCCTGTATGCTTTTTCGGTGGCCTGACGGCCTCGTGGAGTTCTTTTAAGATATCCTTCCTGAATCAAAAAAGGTTCGTGTACTTCCTCGATTGTTTCGGCTTCTTCTGACACTGCTGTGGCTATCGTTGTCAACCCTACAGGGCCTCCTTTGTAATTTTCTATGATTGTGCGAAGGATACGTATATCCATTTCATCCAACCCGCCTTTATCGACATTCAAAGCATTCAAGCCATATTCCACAATAGGAAGATCGATGGAACCGCTGCCTTTGATCTGGGCAAAATCTCTTATTCTGCGGAGCAAGGCGTTGGCAATTCTGGGAGTGCCTCGGCTTCTGGATGCAATTTCCAATGCCGCATCATCATCAATGGATATACCTAAAATCCCCGCCGATCGTTTTACTATCTTTTTTAACACCTCTGCAGGATAAAATTCCAGGCGGCAATTGATGCCAAACCGGGCTCTCAGTGGGGAAGTGAGCAATCCGGTACGGGTAGTCGCACCTACTAATGTAAATTTGTTCAGGTTAATTTGCACACTTCTGGCAGCCGGGCCACTATCGATCATGATGTCGATCTTAAAATCTTCCATGGCCGAATAAAGGTATTCTTCCACTATATTGGAAAGTCGGTGAATCTCATCAATAAACAACACATCGCCTTCTTCCAATGAAGTTAACAAACCGGCCAAATCTCCGGGCTTTTCCAAAATTGGTCCTGATGTGATTTTTATATTTACTCCCAGTTCATGCGCAATGATGTTTGCCAAGGTAGTTTTTCCTAAACCGGGCGGGCCATGCAACAATACATGATCCAGGGGCTCGCCACGTTTTTTAGCTGCTTCAACAAACACTTTAAGATTGCCGATAACATTGTCTTGTCCGGCAAAATCATGGAATGACAATGGCCTGAGGATATTTTCAATTTCTTTATCCTTTAACGTAAAATTTTTTCCTTCCGGATCCAAATGTTCATTCATTGGCTATAGTTCTTTTTTTAAGGCCTCCCAAAATAATCCCAAATTAAACAAATAATAAGGGGAGTTTATACCTTTGGTTTTGTCTCCAAAATTAACCAATTTTACTCTGTATCCCACACCTGTTCCAATAGAAAAAAATTTCCAAAACACATACTGTATGTGCATGTAAGGTTCATATACAAGGAGGAAAGAATTTCGTAATTCAGGAGCCGAAAGGTTTTTCATGTTCATATGTCCAAGAGATAATTCCGGTTGAACGGCAGCAATCCAATGGCGAGTTTTAAGAAAAACAAAATCTGAGTATAATGACGCGGATAGATATCGTGTTTCCCATAAATTATTTTCAAAAATCAAACTTTTTTTAAACCCCGATATCCATTGAAATGAAAATCCATAGGAAAAAATTTTTAGGTGACTGATTCCGGCTTTTATTCCGTTTGTTTTGAAATATTGGTTGATATAGAACCCGTGTTTAGTGATTAATTTAACTTGTGGAGTTCCTTTTTCTTTCAACGAATTTTTTATTTTATTTTCATAAATTTCTTGAGAAAAAAGTTGATTTAGATGTATATTTAAAACAAGAAAAGCCGCCCAATAAATCAGGCAGCTTTTTTCACGGAAAAAAATTTTTTTCATGCTATAAATGACCTTCGTCCTTTTCCCCTTCTTCGAGAGGTACTGTCTGAGGCACAAAATCCTCGGGTTTACCGGGTTTGCTATAATCATAAGCCCAACGGTATACGGTAGGAATTTCTCCGGGCCAGTTGCCATGTATATGTTCCACAGGGGTAGTCCATTCAAGGGTATTGCCTTTCCATGGATTTTGGGGGGCTTTTGGTCCCCTGATGGCACTATACACAAAATTAAATATGAAAATCAATTGTCCGACCAATCCCAAAATGGCAAATATCGATACTATTTCATTTAGATCCACCAAATTATCGAACATGGGGAAGGCAGAATTGGTGTAATAACGACGGGGGACGCCGGCCAATCCGAGGAAATGCATAGGGAAAAACACTCCATAAGCACTAATTATAGTGATCCAAAAATGTAAGTATCCAAGGGGCATGTTCATCATACGTCCAAAAAGCTTTGGAAACCAATGGTACACACCGGCAATCATTCCAAAAACACCACTCATACCCATCACAATATGAAAGTGCGCTACAACGAAATAAGTATCATGCACATTGATGTCTAGAGCCGAGTCTCCCAAAACGATACCGGTAAGACCTCCGGATATGAATGTTGAAACGAGTCCTATGGAAAACAACATAGCCGGAGTATAGCGAATATTACTTTTCCATAAAGTAACCAGATAATTAAATACTTTCACAGCAGAAGGAATGGCAATCAAGAGCGTGGTAAAGGTAAATACCGAACCCAAAAATGGATTCATTCCGGTGACAAACATATGGTGAGCCCACACAATCATGGACAAGAAACCTATTGCCAGAATTGACCCAACCATAGCCCTGTAACCAAAGATGGGTTTACGTGCATTGGTGGCAATAATTTCAGATGTTATCCCCAGAGCCGGTAACAAAACAATATAAACCTCAGGGTGTCCTAAGAACCAGAATAAATGCTCAAATAATAAAGGGCTTCCTCCTTTATATTCTAAAGCTGTACCGGCAATGTATATGTCAGAAAGATAAAAGCTTGTTCCAAAACTTCTGTCCATAATTAAAAGCAAAGCAGCGGAGAGAAGTACAGGGAAAGATAGGATACCCAAAATGGCTGTTACCAAAAGCGCCCAAATGGTCAGAGGTAAACGGGTCATTTTCATTCCTTTGGTTCTGTGGTTAATGATTGTAACCACATAATTCAAACCACCCAACAAGGAAGAAACGATAAACAATGCCATGCTGATCAACCATAAGGTCATCCCCAGCCCCGAACCGGGTATGGCTTGAGGAAGAGCAGAGAGAGGAGGATATACCGTCCAACCGGCAGAAGCCGGACCTCCTTCCACAAACAATGAAGCAATCATAGTTATACTGGAGAGTAAGAAAAACCAATAAGACAACATGTTTATAAAAGGAGACGCCATATCTCTGGCTCCACATTGCAATGGAATGAGAAGATTGGCAAACGTACCACTCAAACCACCGGTCAATAGAAAAAACACCATGATGGTTCCATGAATGGTCACCAATGCCAAATATTTATCAGGTTCGAGTACACCTCCCGGAGCCCATGTTTCTCCAAGTAAAACCTTAAAAGCAGTGAACGACTCACCGGGCCATCCCAATTGCAGTCGAAACAGGGTAGACATGACCAGACCTACCAATCCCATTAAAAATCCTGTTATCAAAAATTGTTTAGCGATCATTTTATGATCCATGCTAAACACATACTTAAACAAGAAATCGTTTTCTTCTCTCGGATCGTGATGTAATTCGCTCATAGTTATAATCTTAATTTTTATTATTTACTTGCCATAAATTGATTTTGCGATGCCAGCCATTTTTCATATTCTTCCATTGTCACCACTTTAATGGTCATTTGCATATTATAGTGGGCTGCACCACAAATTTTATTGCATAACAATATGTAATCAAATTGCGGATTGGCTGTTTTTTCTCGCATCTCTTCGGTAGTATATTTGGGTGTAAAATGAAAGGTAGTTACCATACCCGGAACACAGTTCATTTGAGCACGGAAGTGAGGCATGTATGCACTATGAATGACATCCTGGCTTCTAAAACGAAATTCCACCGGTTTGCCCACAGGAATATAAAATTCGCTTTTTACGATAATGTCGTCATGTGCGTTGACATCGGTAGAATCAACACCCAAGGCATTTGCCCCTTCTATCAGGTATACATTCGCACGGCCCAAACGTTTGTCTTTTCCGGCATATCTTGCTGTCCAGTCAAATTGCTTAGCATAAATTTCAATAATTTCTTTGTCGGCCTCAGCAGGCAAAGGTTTCATCACATGATTCCATACTGTCAACCCATACAAAATAATGATAGTCAATCCAAGAGCCACAGATGAAGTAGATATCAATTCAAATTTATCATTGTGTGGGTAATAAAGAGCTTTCTTGTCTTTTGACCCGGCATACTTAAATGCAAACCACCCCAGGAATATGTGAGTCACAAAAAACACGATGCTTATAATTACTAATGTAAGCATCATGAGGGAATCGATCTCTTGACCGTGCTCAGAGGCGGCCTCGGGTAAAGTAAATTTCCCCCATTTGGCAATTTGCCAAAAAAATGAAAGCAAATAAACTATGACAAAACATAAAAACAAGAATCCTTGAGTTTTGTTTGTTGCATCTGAAACTTCATAACTATTACGCCCTTTGATGACATTACTCAAGTCATAGATAGAAACCATTTGAACCATGGCCACTATCACCAACACCGTAATTACTAAAAAAACTATTGTACTCATGGATTTTTATTTAAATTCTATTATATATGAATATGTTTACTTTCTTCCAAAAACGGATGATTGACAGGAATCAATTTTGCTTTCTCCAATGATTTGTGCACCACAAACAAAAACAAACCCAAAAATCCTATCATCACACCAATTTCGCCGAAACCAAACAACGGTTCGCCAACGGTTCCCGGATACACAAATACATACATATTTAGCCAATAACTGAAAAACAACACGATAGCCACCGGAAGGGTCCACAAAGGTTGTCTTTTTGCATCTCTTGACATCAAGATAAAAAACGGGAAGGCAAAGTTAATGAAAAAAGTCCCTAAAAAGAATCCTTTGAATTCATGCAATCTGGGAATGTAATAAACTACTTCTTCAGGAATATTGGAATACCAAATCAACATAAATTGGGAAAACCATAAATAACACCACAATAAACTGACAGCAAACATCCATTTTGACAGATCATGGAGGTGGTTTTCGTTGACTTCTTTTAAGTATCCTCGATCTTTTAAATATAATGTGGTGATAATAATCATAATCATTGCACTGACCCATATTCCTGCAAATGTCAACCATCCATACATGGTACTGAACCAATGCGTGTCGATTGACATCAACCAATCCCATGCCGAAGTAGAAGAGGTGACAGCAAAAAATACGAGAAAAATGGCAGCCATTTTACGGCTTTTGAAATATATCTCGGTCCCCCCAACCAAATCTTCCTCCAATGAAGCCCGGCGGAACCATTTCATAAAATAAATCCAAACACCCAAATAAAGCAAGGTCCTGAACCAAAAGAAAAACGGATTGAGATAAGCCGTTTTACCGGCAATGATCGGATCATATTTGTCGCTAGAAGGATCTATTAAACTATGGTCCAACCAATGGTAAATATGATTTGCATGAAATGTAGCCGCAAGGAACACAATCACCAGCACAGCCGCCCCATAAGGCAGAAACTGACTTACAGCTTCCACAACTCTTTTAATAACTACCGACCAGCCCACTTCTGCAGCATATTGTACTGCAAGGAAAAACAAAGCACCAAGTCCAATTCCCGTAAAATAAAAACCATTGAATAACAAATTGGCCCAAAAACGCATATGGTGCCAATTTTCATGATTGACTCCTTGAGGAGCATGATCGGTAACAAAACTATACACCAATGCAACCAATCCGATGATCATCATCAAAATGGAAGCATTTCTCAAACGGTTTGACATTTTATATTCCATCGTTCAATCTTTTATTTGTTATTTTCCGTTACAATATTTTCTCCGCTATTAGCCAACATCATATTTTTCTTTCCTTGTATTTCGGCCTGAATATACATAATGATTTTCCAGCGTTCTTCAGGCAAAATTTGTGAAGCATGAGGACCCATGGCATTTAATCCATAGGTAATGACATGATAAATGTGCCCGGCCTTTAATTCCATCATACTTCTTCCATTTCTTCGGTTTTTTACAGTATCTGTAAAAGCCGGTACGGCACCATAAGCCGGATGTTGTATGGATCCTTTGCCATCCCCTTTAATTCCATGACAATGACTACAAAAAATGCGGAATAATTCTTTACCTTCCGCCAGATTTTTATCATTTATGACAAGAGGATTAACTAAATTTTGACCGGCCAATTCATATCCTTCATCAGTATTTGGATAAGGGTAAGGCATAAATCCCCTGGGTATGGTTCCTTTCACCGGTTTGCGAGCCGAAGGAGTATTCATCAATTCTTCCCTCGGACGATCTTTGATTTGCCCATAATCTACATACGCTTCCACAGCAGGCGATCTGTACATATCGGGCATATATTCAAACCCGGGACTGTTGGGTTCTGATTTGCAGGCAATCAAAACAATTAATGACCCTATGTAAAATGATCGTTTCATATTTTATTTTTGTTCTATTTTAACAGCTCCTTTATTTTTTAATATTTCCAAAACATCATCCATGTTTACGCCATGATTGTCTTCTTCTCTGATTTCAACGGCAAAGTGATCGTTGGTAGTTTCGGGAAATGGATTTCTGGCTTTTGAAAATGGTAAAACTTTACTACGAATCAAAAATGTGATGGCCATCAAATGTGCTGCACATAATACACCAAACTCGAATGTGACCGGAATAAATGCAGGAAGGTTTTCAATAAATGTGAAATTCGGCTTTCCTCCTATGATCATCGGCCAATCATAAATCATCATGTAATACATGCCCGTCAAAGCCAGAGTAACCCCCATCATCCCGTAGATAAAAGACATGATGCCCAAACGGGTTTTTTTGATGCCTATGACAGGATCCAAACCATGTATAGGAAAAGGAGAATAAACATCTCTTACAAACACCCCTTTTGAAACCAATTCTTTACAAACATCCAAAACTACTTCGTCGTCATTAAACAGGGCATATATTATCTTTTTGCTCATATATTTATGAATTAATGATGATTTGCTGAATTTTTATAATTATCTCCACTTGATTTCAAAATTGTTTTTAATTCATTCAAGGCCAATACCGGAAATGCACGAGTAAATAACAAGAACAAAGTAAAGAAAATTCCGATGGTTCCAATGAAAATGCCTACATCCACAAAAGTAGGATGAAACATACCCCAGCTTGATGGCAGATAATCCCTGTGCAGTGAAGTTACTATAATAACAAAACGCTCAAACCACATACCAATGTTGATGACAATTGACATTATAAAGGTAAATGCCAAATTGGTTCTAAGTTTTTTGAACCAAAACAATTGTGGAGAAATAACATTGCAAGTCATCATGCTCCAATAGGACCATGCATAAGGACCTGAGAAACGGTTGATAAATGCATAAGATTCGTATTCAACTCCCGAATACCACGATATGAAAAGTTCTGTAAGATATGCTACACCAACAATGGAACCGGTGATGATAATCACTATATTCATGTATTCGATATGCTTAATCGTGACATAACTTTCAAGTTTATATGCTTTTCGCATGATCAACAACAATGTTTGCACCATGGCAAAACCACTGAAAATCGCTCCGGCAACGAAATAAGGCGGGAAGATAGGTGTGTGCCAACCGGGAATGACCGAAGTAGCAAAGTCCATAGACACGATAGAGTGAACCGAAAACACAAGTGGTGTGGCTAATCCGGCCAATACCAACGAAACCTCTTCAAAACGGTTCCAATCTTTTGCACGTCCGGACCAACCAAAGCTCAATATTTCGTATATTCTCTTTTTTACCGGACTTTTTACATAATCTCTTATAGTGGCGAAATCAGGTATCAAACCAATATACCAAAATACCAAAGAAACCGAAAAATAGGTCGAAATTGCGAAAACGTCCCACAACAATGGTGAATTGAAGTTAACCCAAAGTGAACCAAACTGGTTAGGAATAGGAAAAACCCAATATCCAACCCATAAACGTCCCATGTGAATGCCCGGGAAAGTGGCAGCCATGATAACGGCAAAGATAGTCATGGCCTCTGCAGAGCGGTTTATGGCCATTCTCCATTTTTGACGGAAAAGCAATAAAACCGCAGAAATCAATGTACCGGCGTGACCAATACCGACCCACCATACGAAGTTGGTAATGTCCCAAGCCCAATTGATGGTTTTATTCAACCCCCAAACTCCAATACCGGTACCGATCAAATATACAATCAAACCAATGCCATACAACGCTATCAATGCAGATATGGTAAATACCGTATACCATAACTTTGATGCATTTGATTCGACGGGTTTCAAAACATCCTCAGTAATTTGGGCATAGGTTTTATTGCCCAAAATCAACGGTTCTCTTATTGCAGATTCTTTATGCATTGTACACTATTTTTAAGCATTAACTTTTATTCCGTTTCTAACTTTTACTTGATAATAAATATTCGGTTTGGTACCTACTTCTTCAATCACACGGTAAGCCCTTGATGATTCGCTCTCTTTGCGTACTTGTGATTTTTTGTCGTTCAAATCACCAAATGTAATCGCATTGGTTGGGCAAGCAGCTGCACAGGCAGTTTGAATTTCACCATCTTTAACCGGACGGCCTTCTGATTTGGCTTTGAGTTTTCCTTCTTGTATTCTTTGGATGCACATGGAGCATTTTTCAATAACCCCACGAGAACGCACCACAACGTCGGGATTCAAGACCAATCTTGCCGTTTCATCTTGAGAAGGGTTAAAATCGTTGAATTTTTCATAAGCCATGTAGTTAAACCAGTTGAAACGGCGTACTTTATATGGACAGTTGTTTGCACAATAACGTGTACCTATACAGCGGTTATATGCCATCATATTCAACCCTTCCAAACTGTGTGTTGTAGCCGCAACAGGACAAACGGTTTCGCAGGGTGCATGATTACAATGTTGACACATCATAGGTTGAAAAACAACTTCCACATCGGTGTCCTCGGGTTCTTCCATTGCTCTGTACATGGCTATTTTGCCCAATCCCTGCTCTTTTGCCTTTTCTTTGGTCATGTCAGAAGAATAGTACCTATCTATCCTCAACCAATGCATCTCACGCATTCTTCTTACTTCATCTTTTCCGACCACCGGTGTATTGTTTTCGCTTATGCATGAAGTAACACATGCGCCACAACCGATGCAGGCATTCAGGTCTATGCTCATACCCCATTGATGCGATGCTTCATAAGGATGCTCGCGCCAAAGAGATATTTCACTCACCGGTTTGTCGCCCTCATGTGTTTTCAATACATGTGTCGGATTATATACTTCTTTTTCAGAGTTTTTGAATGTCTCCAAATCTGTTTCACGTATAATGCTGTGTCTTTCCATTATAGTGTAATGGGTCTGTGTGGAAGCAATAGGATATGTCTCATTGGTTTTTTCGAGAGTTGCCACAGCAACATAATCACGTCCTTTATCTTGCAACTTAGAAAACACAAAAGCATTGACACCCACAGGATCTTTCATTTTACCGACTTTGCGTCCGTATCCCAAAGCTATTCCCAGGGTTCCGGGTGCCTGTCCCGGTTGTGCAATTGCCGGCAAGGTCAATTTTTTATTCCCAACGGTGACCGTAACCATGTCGGCAGGTTTTTTTTCGCCATAATGTGTGGCTAAGTTGAGTTTTTTGGCATCAGCCGGATTGATGGTTACATAATTATCCCATGTGATTTTGGTTATGGGATCCGGCAATTCTTGCAACCAGGGATTATCTGATGATTGACCTACACCTCCGGTTACGTTTTGATAAAGAACCAACTCCCACTCTCCCTCATTTTTGAATTTCGATAAGTTATCGGCTGCAGCTTTTACATCTGCTATATTATCTGAATTGTTTTCGGTTACTTCCAGTTTAAATATACCGTCATGGAGCAATTTGTTCCATTGTTGTATATCTTGTGTTTTGAGAATATTTTGCAATGCAAAGTTTTTCAAAAAATTTTCGTATGAATCGCTATTTCCCGACCATTTCAACAATGAATCCTGAAATTGGCGTGTATTATACAATGGTGCTATTACCGGTTGGGCTGTAAAATAAACAGAAGTGGCGGGTTGCGCGTCTCCCCAAGATTCTAAATAATGATGGTCAGGTGCAACTGCTTTACATACAGCGGAAGTTTCGTTAGGTTTGGTGACAATGGCTACTGTAAACTCAATTTTTTGTAAAGCTTCAGACAACTTGTCACCATCAGGAAGAGTATACACAGGATCGCAATTCCAGAATATTACCCCCGATGCATTATTTTTCTCAACCTCCAAAACCCATTTTACCACATCATTATCATCGCCTTTTTTGGTTAGCAAAGGATCGGCGATAGATAATGTTTTGCCATAATTGCCCAACATACTGTTGATAGCATTCACAATAATTTGCGCATCGGTGTTGTTCCATCCACATACGACCAAAGATTCTCCTTTGCTTTTCAACAAGTCATCGGCAGCGCTATCAATACGGGCATCGTTGATTTCTTTTCCGGGAAGTTTGCTACCACCAAGTTTGACCGAAATTTTGTTATATAATGTAACCAACACATCTTTCCATTGCGAAGGTTTTACCGCCATTCTGACATCGGCATTGGCCCCGGTGACCGATAAGATAGATTCAAATTGATAATGTCTGGACATTTGGCCATTTTCGGGTTTGCGGGTTTTGGCGTATTGTGCTGCGTAAACAGGCGAGTTTAACCAATTGGCAAGGAAATCGGCGCCGATGCCGACAATGGTTTTTGCTTTAGAAAAATCATAAGATGGTATCACTCTGCGCCCGAATGATTCTTGATGTGCGTTTAAAATGGCGGAATATGAAACAGCATCAAATGTAACATGTTTGATTTTTTGCTCACCTTCAGTTCCGCTATATTTTGCTTTAAAGGCATCAATAATTGCTTGGGTAGACGGGCTTATCACCGTGGGTGTAACCAAATAAACCGGCTTGGAGGATGCAACAGCTTTATTTAATTGTTCTGACACCCATTTGTCCAATTGATCCCATGTAGTTTCTTTGCCATTCAACAAAGGTGCTTGATAACGGTTGGTATCGTAAAGGGACAATACAGACGAGTTGATTCGTGCATTGATTGCCCCCCATACACCGGCTTCCTTGTTGCCTTGAATAAAAATAGGTCTTCCTTCTCTCGTTTTTACCAGTATGGCGCCAAATTCGTTTCCATCATAGTAAGCACTTGCATACCAATTGGCTTTCCCGGGAATAATTTCTTCGGGCTTAACTGCATAAGGTATCGACTTAATCACCGGCGTTTCACATGCGGCAAGTGATGCTGCCGTGATGCTGAAACCGAGAAATTTCAGAAAATCGCGACGACTCACATTGGATTGAACCAAATTTTCATCTTGGAGAAAATCTTCAACAGATTGGCCGGAAAATTCTTGATTTAAATTTTTCAAGAATTCCGGATCTTGTTTTACTTCTTCAATCCCTTGCCAGTATTTTTTTGTATTTGCCATAAGGTATTAAATTCTTTTTTTATATTAATAATGACATTTTCCACATTCCAAACCACCGATTTCGCTTACAGTGATTTTTCCGTCTTTCATGTACATTTCTTTTAAATGCTTGGGCAATCTTGCATGCCATTCATCATAATATCCATTTCCGGCATCCTGTACTTTGGTCTCACGATGGCAGTCAATACACCATTTCATGGTAAGAGGTGCCCATTGTTTTGCCACAGTGAACGAATCTTGAACAGGACCATGACAAGTTTGACATTCGATCTGCCCGGCTACAACATGTTGTTGATGGCTAAAAAATACATGATCGGGCAGGTTGTGCACTTTAACCCATTTGATTGGTTTTTCTTCATAACCTGCGATGTATTCGCCTTTTTGTGGGTCGAAACCTACGGCTTTGTATATTTTTGCAATTTCTTCGGTACCCGTATTCGTACCTTCTTGAATTACTTTGTGACAGTTCATACACACATTTGCAGAAGGTATGCCGGCATGCTTGCTGTGTCTTGCAGAACTATGGCAGTAATTACAATCGATTTTATTTATGCCTGCATGTATCTGGTGAGAAAACTGTATGGGCTGAACCGGCTGATATCCTTGATAAACGCCAATATTAAACAATACATCCCACCCTTTTTTAACCAAAACCAATAGAATCAAAATAATCACAACCGTAGTGGCGGCTTTGTTTTCCCGTATTAATGCAAATACCACATCAACAATGGAAGGTTCTTCTACTTGAGGCAAACCTTCTTTGGCATTTTTGAGATTTAACAAATGATAGTAAAGCGATTTTAAAGCAATAATTAATGCTATAAGAACAATGATGCTAATCCATATCCACCAACCACTTGAATCTTCTTTCGTATCCGTAACTTGATTTGCAGTCGGCTGGTCTGATGGTTTATCCCCTTGTTTTTGCTGGGCTACAGCATAATTCTCAACATAATAAAGAACCTTGTCAATCTGCTCATTGGTCAAAGGTTGTGGAGGCATCACAACCTTGTTGTACTCTTCAAAAATTGCTACTGCATCTTTATCTCCGGATTTGATCAGCTCGGTTGAGTTTTTTATCCACTTATAGAGCCATTCGCGATCTCTTTTTTGAGTTATGCCTTCAAGACCGGGCCCGATGAGCTTTTTGGCAGTAGGCACGTGACAAGATGCGCAATTGGCTTTAAACAGCTTCTCACCTTCGGAAAAAGCGGCCTGATCTATATCCTGCGCATGTATGCCCAACCCCACAAAACATAGAAAAAACAATGGAATTAACCCCTTAATTCTATGCAACCCGTTGATTTTTAATATATTTCTCATAAAGACATTTATAATAGGCATTGATTAACTGCGAGCAAATTTAAAAGAATGTTATATTTTGTCAATTTTTTGTTGAAAAAATTTTAATGTACCCCTTAATTTATAACGATTCTAAATAAAAAAATCTTTTTATTTTCTGATTATAGCGGTTTTTTCTATTATTTTGTCGAAGAATATTGAAGTTTTAAAGAAATTCTATTTTCGGAAAAATTTGAATAATATGGAAAAAATCAATGTATTGGTTTTGGGTGCCGGAATGGTTGGGAGTGTCATTGCCAGAGACCTTTCAAAGTTTTACAATGTAACTGTGGCGGATATCAATCAAGATGCACTAAAAATCCTACAAAGGGAGGGCATAGATACCTTGCAGAGCGATTTAACCCACCCTGAACGACTGGAACGTGTATCCCAAAATTTTGAATTTTTTGTCAATTGCCTGCCCGGTAATATTGGCTACAATGCTCTAAAAGCATTGATCAAACTGAATAAAAAAATAGCCGATATTTCTTTTTTTTCCGAAGATGCAAATGATTTAAACGAATTGGCCATCGAACATGGGTCAACGGTGGTATTCGATATAGGTGTAGCTCCGGGATTAAGCAATCTGATTCTTGGACAACATTATGCAAAAGCACAAGTTGAAGAGTTTGTCTGTTACGTGGGCGGATTGCCTAAAGAGAGAAAATGGCCGTTTGAGTACAAGGCGCCTTTTTCACCGGCGGATGTGATCGAAGAATATACCAGACCGGCAAGAATGAAAGAAAACGGAAAAATAATCATCAAACCGGCTTTAAGCGAAAGGGAGTATGTATTTTTTCCGGGCATTGGCACGTTGGAAGCTTTTAATTCAGACGGTTTGCGTTCGCTTCTTTTCACATTGGATGTGCCGAATATGAAAGAAAAAACACTGCGCTATCCAGGACATGCACAACTCATGGAAATTTTCGGTATAACTGGTTTGTTTAGTGAAGATAAAATTATGATTGGAGATCATCAAATTGCTCCCAGAGCTGTTACAGAACATTTGTTGAGAAAACATTGGCAACTAAATCCTGATGAGGATGAATTTACCTTGATGAAAATATTGATCACACAAAACGAAAAAAATTCCAAAGTAACTTATGAATATTTTCTCTACGACCAACGCGATCGCAATACCGGATTTTCTTCTATGTCAAGAACAACCGGTTTTACCTGTGCCGCGGCTCTTCATCTTTTGGTAAAAAATAAAATCAACCAAACGGGAGTGATTGCTCCTGAAGTGCTGGGGCAAAATACCGACGCATATGATTTTATCTTACACTATTTGGAAGAACGCAACATACGTCTGTCTTGTAGAAAACGTGTAGAAAAATAAATATAAAAGAAAGTTTTTGAGGCAATTAAAATTTATACCCCAAAAGTCCTTTAAAACAACAAAAAAACTATTGACTTATTTTTAGAAATTTACAAACATGCTGTGTCGCATCCTTTTGATTGACAAAAACAAAATAAATTCCTTCAGGAAGTTCTTCTATATTAAGTTCTAATTTGTTATTTTCAATGCTTTTTATTTCGCTAACAAGGCCCCCTTTGGAATCAATAATTTTTACATTTATTATTGAAGACGGGTTGGGTAAATCAATCATTACAAAATCTTTTGCAGGATTGGGATAAACTTGCAATTTTCCAGTATGTTGCAAAATGTTGTCAATACTCGCAGGATAACCGTAACGCATAACTGACAAGGACTTCATCACACTATTTGAATCATCGGCAAAGGCAAGGTAATAATCGTTGTTTGGACTAACGGCAAGTTTTACAAAATGCGATGTACCGTTGGAAAATCCTGCATTACCTACAGCCTGCCAGTTGTTGCCGTCGTATTTCAAAACTGTAGATTTTGTATTCACAGTTGCATCTGCAAACCCTACCAAGGGATGATTATTATTGTCAATTGCCAAAGAAGTATAATAAACTTGCCCATTAGACACCCCATATGTTCCTACATCCGTCCAAGTATTTCCGGAAAGTTTTTTCACTACAGCCTTACCACCGGCAGCCGGCTCCATGTAAGCAATCATTATTTCGTTGGAGTTATCAACATTCATAGAGATATCATACACAGTGCCGTTTGATATGGTTGTATCAACCACAAACACCCAATTATTGCCATCGAATTTCATCACCGACGCTTTTGCACCAAAACTTAAATCGCTAAATCCCACATAAGGAACATCGTTTGTATCAATAACTATTTTATTATATCTCGATTGTCCGACTGAAAAACCCGGATTCCCGACATTCACCCACATTGTGCCATTATGTTTTAGAACTGTGGCTTTTTCTCCATTTGCCCAATCTTTAAAAACTACATATGGTTCATCATTGCTGTTAAATGCCAGATCGACAAATTCTACAGCACCGGCAGATACTCCTGCTATACCCACATAGACCCAATTGGTGCCATTAAATTTCATTACATTTAATTTGCCCGAATTGCTTCCATCGGAATAGGCAACATAAGGAACACCGGCACTATTGAACGCCAATGAAATATAAGCCGCCGATACAGGAGAAAATGCAGAGTCACCCACCAATACCCAATCATTGCCATCAAACTTTCTTACGACAGCTCTGGTTGAAATATTTTCAATATAAGCCACATACGGTGTGCCATTATTGTCAAATTCCATATCCAAAGAGCTCACCCCTACCAAAGAAAAGCCGGGATTTCCAACAAATTGCCAACTTTGAGCATTAGAAACAAATGCATTAAAAACTAATGCACCACAAAAAAATAAAGCTTTTTTCATAATCGTTTTTTCTATTAAGTTGCACATAATATTTGCAATAATAAAGAAAAAGTTTTTATTTCCAAACAACTATTGTCCGATAAAAACCTTGAAAGTTTCTACAGATTACATTTGTTCCGCTACAAACATTTAATCAAGTTTCTTGAAATTCCTAAGTAAGATTGGATAAAAGAAAACCAACCACCCAACTGTGAGCTTCATTAAATAGTTGATTAAAAAAAGAGAATAAAAGAGGGGCTTACATTAAAAACAATCTCCATAAGAACAATACTTTCGATAAATATAATTACCACTTTTGATTTTTATCGGAGAATAGTGAATTAAATTATCACACAACCCGCTATTTCTCCTAATATTCTATTATATTCTATTGTGAGTCACTCTTTTTCTTTAACATTAAGTTTAGTTCTGTTTTATATTCTTCTATTGGTTCTTTCATCAAAAATATTTCAAGTTCTTTAGAGTTGTTGAAACCACCAATCTTCTGCCTAAATGTAGCAGCCGTTCTTGGGTTCTCAATTTCAAGTTTTCTATTTTTAGAAATTATTAAAAATTCTTCTTCTTGGTCAATCCCTAAAAATCGTCTGTTTAGAAGGTTTGCTGCAATACCGGTTGTAGAACTACCTGTAAATGGGTCTAAAATCCAAGCATTTGGTTTTGTTGAAGCCAAAATTATTCTTGTCAGAAGCGAAAGCGGTTTTTGTGTTGGGTGTTTGCCACAAGTTTTTTCCCATGGTGCGATTGCAGGAAGTTTCCAAACATCTTTCATTTGTTTTCCTCCATTAAGTTGTTTCATTAAATCATAATTGAAGTAATGAGGAACTTTGGCCGATTTTCTTGCCCAAATAATCTGCTCGGATGAATGGGTAAAATATCGGCACGAAAAATTTGGCGGAGGATTGGTCTTTTCCCAGGTGATGATATTTAAAATTTTAAAGTCTAATTCTATCAAAACTTGGCCAATTGAAAAAATATTGTGCATAGTTCCGCTTATCCAAATAGTTGCATCATCTTTCATTTTTTTACGAACCAATGAAAGCCATTTGCGATTGAATTCGTTTATGAATTTAAAGCCGTGAGATCTGTCCCAGCTGCCCTTATTCACACTTACGATTTGTCCGTTTTGAACAGACAGACCGTCATTAGACAAGAAATAAGGTGGGTCGGCAAAAATCATATCGAATTTATGATCAAACTGAGGTAAAATCTCCATGGTATCTCCTTTAAGGAGATAAAAGTTTTTGTCTTCAGATTTGAAATAAGGCACAAGCATTTATCTTTTTAAATTATTTAGTGTCATTTGTTCAAAATCCATAAGACCTCATTATTGAATCTAACTCTTTCCACTTTTTGCCGTAACTAAACTATGCAGCTTCTTTTGCTGGCATATTTAAAATTTCACTATTTCTTCTAATCTTACTTTTTCAATAAAGTTTTCAAGGGTTTTAAGATTATAGATACTCGGAATTATATTGAATGCTTCTTCCAATTTATTCTTGGCCGAAAGCCACCCCCGCCCGTCTGTAATCCAAACAAACTCGTAGTTTTTGTATTGATTGATTTTCTGTGCAAGATCAGAATATGATCTGGCGGTTTCATTAAGTTTTGATCCACCACTATTGTAAAAATTGGCTTCAATCAAATATGTTTTCTTTTTTGTTTTAATCACAAAATCAAAACGTTTTACATCTGCACCCAAACTCACTATTTCTGGGAATTCGGTTATAGTCACTTCTTTTTTATAAAAGACATTGGCTTTATCGAAAAATATTGAAACGGCTTTAGACATATTCTCACCACCCCTGTTTTTTCTTGCGTTTGTGTCTAACCCAACTTCTATGCCAAAAACGTAATCAACTAAGTTTTTAATGTCTTTATTTCGGAAAATTTCACCTAACCCGGTTTCTTCAATAAATTCACAAATGCTTTCCGGAGAAGTGAAATAAGAATCAAGCGTCACAATTTCGCCTTTGTTGTTAATGGTCTTGGCATTTTTATTTTTGCGAACAGCAATGAGAATATCTAAAACTTCAAAAACTTTAGGGTTTTCTTCATATAGTTCATGGATCGCTTTTTTAATATCTGCTTTTCCGATTAAATAATTAAGTTGGTTTAGTTTGATGGCTATTTTATTTACGTTGGTTTTTATTTTATCGAAATCCGTGAAATAATCAAGAGTAGCATTTGTCTCTGATAACTGCGACAAGAAGGTTTTAAATTGATCTGACATATTCTTGAATTGTTACATAATTGGTAATTAATAACTCTTTCAATTTGCCCCTTTTTTCCGGATTGGCATTAATGCTTCGTCTTGCATCTACTCTTTGAATATTGAAGTCAGAATATAAGTCGTCAAAAAAATTATCGTTCTTATCCTTACCTTTTACATCCGAATTACTCAAAATCCAAGTGTAACCTAAAGCATCAAGCTTATGACAAAAATCTCTTAATCTGATTTGATCGGCATCGTTAAACTTTTCTTTTGCATAAGAATTAAAACTTGATGTTTCGCTCAAAGGTTTATAAGGCGGGTCAAAATAAAACAGCGTGTTATTTTCCGCATAATTTAGCGTTTCTTCAAAGTCACCACAAATTATATCAACTTTTTGTAACACTCGACTAACAGCCAAAATATTTTCCTCATCACAAATTGTTGGTCTCTTGTAACTGCCCATTGGCACATTAAATTGATTTTTACTGTTTACTCTATAAAGACCATTGAAACAAGTGCGATTGAGGAAAATAAACAAAGCGGCTTGTACGATAGGATCTTCTTGTCTTTTATTGTAAAGATCTCTTTTTTTATAGTAATATTCTTTTTTTTCTTCATCTCGACCTTCAAGCATGTGAAATTCGTATTGTAGAATTTCAAGAATCGAGATCAATTCTTTTGGCTTAGAGGCTATTGCTTTGTAAGTATTTATTAGGTCTTCATTAATGTCATTTATAACGGCTTTTTTTAGATTTGGAAAGTTGTTTAGCATCCAAAACAAAACAGCACCACTACCCACAAACGATTCAATATAAGTAAACTTTTCGTTATAGATAAAATTTGGTAAAACTTTTCTTATATGATGTATAATTTGTGTTTTTCCTCCGGCCCATTTTAAAAATGGCTTCGCAATTCTTTCTGCCATCCTTCTTAAATTTTATCATTATAAGTTAAGCAAATTTACAATTTTTTGATTTTTATCGGTGAATAGTGCCTCAAAATAGAAAAATACATGAATTTTTCTGATATATTAAAATCCATTCTCCCTTAAAAGTGTTTCTTTTATCTTTTCCATTACTTTAAACCTTGACACAAAACCGAGATACTTTCCGTTTTTGCTTACTACCGGCAGGTTCCATTGTTTGGTCGCTTGAAATTGTTTTGACACGTAATCCAACGTATGGTAGGGATAAATCAATGTTTCCGTTTTTTGGACCAATTGTTTGACAGGCATGTCATATTTAGTCCGGTCAAACAAATAATCTTTCAATTGATCGATCGTCAATACCCCTTTGAAATTATTTTCCCTGTCAATTACGGGAAATGTGTTCCGCCTGGAGATTTTTATTTTTTCGATCATGCTTCCCAAAGTTTCGTCTTCATAAACAGGTACAAAATCTTTTTCTAAAATATCTTTGGCATGATGGCTGAATGAAATAATACTTTCTTTCACCCCCGCCACATTGAGTCCTTCGTTTTTCATCTGCCATTGATAAATCGACTCGGGATTAAAATAGCGCGATGTTGCATAGGACAATGCCACCGTGAGCATCAAAGGAATGAAAATATTGTATCCGTTGGCCAGTTCGGCCACCAGAAAGACGGCTGTCAAAGGAGTATGCATCACACCCGCCATAACTCCGGCCATGCCTGCCAATGTAAAGTTGGCAAAAGCCATTTGATCCCATTCGGCAAATTGTTGTAAAATATACAACAAAAAAAATCCCAATATCCCTCCGGCAAAAAATGATGGGGCAAATATGCCACCAACCCCTCCGGCCGCAAATGTCAATGAGGTGGCCCACGGCTTGAAAAAAAGTATTCCTGCTATCAAAACAAGCATCAATAATCCGTTATTCCATTGATGATAAAAAATACTGTGCTCTACCAATGCTTTGATATCACCTCCGGCTATTCTTGTGATCACTTCATAGCCCTCGCCATACAAAGGCGGGATAAAAAAAATCATCCAACCCAAAGGTATGCCATAAACGATTATTCTTTTCCACGGACGTGTTTTTCTTTTGTTGCTGAATTTTTCCACTTTTTTGACCACATCTACAAAATACACCGAATACATGCCGCACAAAATACCCAAAATGATGTATAAAGGGATATTTTTCATTGCAAAACTCTGCACACTAAATTTGAATATGGCATCTTTTCCGTAAATAAACATGCTTGTCAGCGCAGCCATAGAACTGGATAACAACACCGGCAACAAAAACGAAGCTGAAAAATCAAACATAAAAATTTCCAATACAAAAATCATGGCTCCTACCGGTGCAGAAAAAATGCCCGAAATGGCCCCTGCCGCTCCGGCCGCCAGCAAAACCGTGGTGGTTTTGTAGTTTTGATTGAAAAATCTTCCCACCACCGATCCTATGGCGCTTCCCGTAGAAACAGAAGGTCCTTCTAATCCAACCGATCCGCCAAAACCGACTGTAAACAAACTGGTGATCATCGAACTGTAAGTGGCATGAAAGGGCAATCTGCTTTTTTTACGGATAATGGCATAGATAGTGGAAGGAATGCCGTGCGAAACTTTTTTCTTTAACAACCTGTGTGCGATCAACACCGTTATGCTTATACCCAGCAATGGAGATACGAAATAAAAATAATTTCCCCAATCGATGGTATTGAACAAATTGACCAACCAATGCACGGCAATTGTCGATCGTTTTACCAACACAGCCAGTACTCCCGATAAAATACCTGTTAAGACCGACAAAACAATGATTTTGCGTGTTTCGTTACCGGCAATGAGCCGGTTTGTATAAATTATTATGCGGTTAATTAGTTTTTTTATGATTAAAGGATGGTCCATCCCAATGATTTGGCCATTTCTTTTTTAAAATTTTCGTATTTGTTTATTTCTTGTATGATAAAAAGAATATCTTCTGAATCTTGGGGTGTTTCTTTTAATTTTTTTCTCAAAACTTCCAATTTCTCATTGATTTTTACAATCTTAAAAGACCTCACCACATGTTCAAAAACCCTTTCGAGAAACTGATCGCGCTCGGTTACTTCCACATGCCATTCTTTTTTCCATTTTTCCGAAAGCTGAAAATTATTTTCCGTCAAAGAAACATATAAATTTACAAATTCTGCATCGTTATGAGTTTTTATTTTTTTTACAATTTCATGATGATCGATGTTTTGTTTATACAGCGACTTGTAAAAATCAAAAACCTTCTTGTAGAGGGGGTGCGAAAATTCAAATCCGTCTTCTTCCAACTCTATTATCATCTGAACTGCCACATTTATTTCTATTTCTTCTTTATGACCGTCGTTGTTCAAGGTCAAAATTACATTCTTATCGCCATGTTCGATTAACAATCTCAGATATTCGGCTTCTGCATTGGCCACAAGTGGATCGGCTGCTGCTATGATCCGGTCGTCTTCTGAGCTTTCGTTTTCAATTGTTTCGTCGCCCTGGGTAGGGGAGGGTAATTTAAGATTTTCGCGAGCTTGACGGTTGAGCGTTTCTTCTTTTAATTTGAGATGCAACTTGTGTGCTTCCAATGAAAGTGCACTTTCGTCAACCCGGAGTTTTGCAGCAATTTTTTGAATATACGAGCTCCGAAGTATCACATCCTTGATACATGCCACGGATTGCAAAAGCTGATTTACAGCATCTCTCTTTTGGCGCGGCTCCATACGATCAGCCGGAGGCAATTTAGACAGTTGATAAAGAATGAAATCCTGTTCGTTTGTTGAAACGTAATTTTGCAACTCACCGGGCATTAACTTTTTTGCCAGGGAGTCGGGGTCTTCTCCGGCCGGTAGTGGCACTATTGAAACATCCAGATCTTCAAACAACAATGCATGGGCGGCTTTTTCGGCTGCGTTATATCCAGCCGCATCTGAGTCATAGATCAATGTTATGTGTTTTGTAAACCTTTTCAACAATTTAATCTGTTCGGATGTGAATGCTGTGCCCGATCCGGCCACCACATTGGTTATACCGCTTTCATATAGCGACAGAAAATCCATATAACCTTCTACCAAAAATGCTTTTGCGTTTTTTACTATGGCATTTTTGGAATAATAAAGACCAAACAGGTATTTTCCTTTTTCGTAAATCAAAGTTTCGGGGGAATTGACATATTTGGCTTTGTCGGTTTTAACCAATATCCGTCCGGCAAAACCTATCACTCTTCCGGTAATGTTTTGTAAAGGAAAAATCACCCTGTCATGGAACCTGTCGACAAGTGTTTGGCCATACCTCACCCCGATTCCCGACTGTTCGATTAAGGTTTCTTCAATACCATTTTTCAAGAGGTATTGAATCAATGCCGTTTTATCTGCAGGACTGTATCCCAATCCAAAGGTTTTGATGGTATTTTCTGACATTCCTCTTTCGAGAAAATATCCCAATCCCACGCTTCTGCCTTCATCGGTTTCCCAGAGTTGTTTTACATAAAACCCATGAGCCAATTGATGAACATGATAGAGTTGATCCCGTAAACTCTTTTTTTGTTGTCTTTCTTCGTTTTGTTCTTCGCTTTCTTCAATGGGTATATTGTATTTTTTGGCCAAAAACCTCAATGCTTCGGGATAGGTAAGTTTTTCGTGTTCCATGATAAATGTCACAGCATTGCCTCCCTTGCCACATCCAAAGCACTTATAAATGCCCTTGACGGGATTGACGGTAAACGAAGGGGTTTTTTCGTCATGAAAAGGGCACAATCCTATCCAGTTGCTGCCTCTACGTTTGAGTTGCACAAACGTCGAAACAACATCTACAATATCTGCCGATTCAAAGATGCGATCTATGGTTTGTTGGTCGATCATTGGAAACTGACAATTTTTTGTACTTTACCGTCGGGCGTATAAAATTTCCATGTACCGGTACGTTGGCCCTTTTTATACTCGCCTTCAAATTGCAATTTTCCGCTTGGATAGTAAACTTTTGAATATCCTTCGCGCAATCCGTCAACATATTCACCTTCGCTCCAAACCATGCCATTTTCATAATAAACTTTCCACTTTCCGTGCATTTTGCCGTTTTTGTAAGTTCCTTCAAGTTTTATTTTTCCATTGGAATAATATTCTATTTCTTTAACCGGTTCTTTTTTGTCCTGTTGCTTCAGGTAAAACACCTCCTTCTTTACCTTACCATCCGGAAACTTTTCTACAATTTCTTTGACCGGTTTTTCGTTTTGACATGCTGTCAAAATGATAAAACATATCAACTGTGTGATAATTATTAAAAACACTTTCATGCGTAAAGATAACAAATTATAAGACAGCATTTTTATTGAATTATCTGTTACTTTAAAATATTTATGCAACAAATTTAAGTCAGAATTTAATTAATCGAATTTTTTGATATCAATTTCCGGTCATAAGTTCGCTATCTCTTAAGAAAACCATTGCTACAGTGATTTTCTTACAAAAATTCATTTGCGGCTTTTTCAAGACGGTTTCTGAGCAATATGTCTTTTTCGGGTGATAGTCCTTCAGGATATTCAAGCAGTATATAATCCGGATTCAAACGGTCTGATTCTTTCAACCAGTAGTAAAGATTTTTTATCAAATCTTCACCATCGTGATAGTTTATGACGGTATCTTGTGGAGAGAAATATGTTTCTATGGGAAAATCCTTTGAAACAATCCAGAATCTTTTCGGTTTTTTTGTTTGAAATAACGCTTTCAACAATTCTTCCGGGCTATCAGATGAAAAAACAAACAAAGGTTTTTTGGGAGCATAATGACGGTATTTCATTCCGGGAGAAAGAGGCTTGTCTCCATCCGATTTTTTGGCATATACCACCGGTAAACCGGAAAAATCCGATATCTCCTTTGCCGAAATATATCCCGGCCTCAAAATTCTCCATGGTTGAGAAGTTACATCCAAAACCGTCGACTCCATGCCAATCTCCGGTTCGAAGCTTTTGACAATACAAGGCACTTTCCCTTGAAAATCTTGCAAAACATGCTCAAACCTTGTGGATGAGGGCTCCCCTGAAAAATTGGCTGAAGGAGCGGCCACAGGACGTCCCGATTCTTTGATTATCTCCCTGGCGACAATATGACCGGGCATACGTATACCAACGGTCGGCAACCCGGTGGTCACCATAGCAGGAATATTTCCTTTGTGAGGCACTATGACAGTCAAAGGGCCCGGCCAAAATTTTCTTAGCACCTCAAGCAATTGCTCATCAGCCATTGAGGAAATTTCCAAAAATTGTTCAAAAGTGGCTATATGCACTATCAAGGGATTGTCCTGTGGACGATTTTTTGTTTCAAAAATTTTTTTTACCGCTCCGGCGTTAAATGCATCCGCACCTATGCCATAAACCGTTTCGGTGGGAAAAACCACCGTATGCCCTTCTACTATAAAACGGGCGGCCTGCAAGATTTTATCTCTTTCATGCGGACCTTTGATTTCAATTATTGTGGTATTCATGAAAGTTTTTGTGTTAACAGTTGCATCTCTACCCAGGGAGATATTTTTTCATACAAGACGCGGTAAACTGCCATGCAAATGGGTATATCCACATTAAACTTTTTGTTGATTTCGATGATGCTCTTTACGGCATAGTATCCTTCGGCTGTCATGTTTAATTCCAATTGGGCTGTTTTGACCGAATATCCTTTCCCAATCATGCTTCCAAAAGTGCGGTTACGGGAAAACTGTGAATATGCTGTCACCAAAAGATCTCCAAGATATGCCGAGGTTTTCACATCCCTGTGAATGGGATTAACGGCATCGACAAACCTTTCAATCTCTTGGATGGAATTAGAAATTAAAACGGCCTGGAAATTATCGCCGTATCCCAAACCATGATATATGCCTGCACACAATGCATAAATATTTTTCATGATAGCCGAAAGCTCTGTGCCAAATAAATCGTCCGACACTGTGGATTTGACAAAACGGCAACGAATTTTTGAAGCCACTTTTTCTGCATATCCGGTATTTTCAGAAGCAACTGTCAGATATGACAATTTTTCCATAGCCACCTCTTCGGCATGGCATGGACCCGAAATCATGGCTATGTCTTCGTATGGTATGCCCCATTGCTTGTGATAATAACGTGCAGGAATGCTGTGAAATTCCGGTATCATGCCTTTAATGGCGGAAACAATTTTCTTTCCTTCCCAGAGTTTTTTTGGCAATGGGTTTAAAGTTTGATGCAAAAAAGCTGCAGGCACTGCAACCACAATAATATCAGTGTCTTCCAAAAATTTTTCGACATCTTGATAAAGATTAAGTTTATTTACGTTTAAAGACGCAGAACTCAAGTAATTGGGATTATGCCCATATTGTTTAATATAGTCCAACGTCCGGTAGTTTCTAATCCACCAATTGACAGTATCTTCATTTTCTGACAATATTTTCACCAATGCCGTGGCCCAACTTCCTGAACCTAATACTCCTACTCTCTCGTTCATGATCAAAATGTCACGTTTGTTTTGAAAACATTGCCGTTCCTGTCCACCACAACATCAACCGTTTGACCTTTTTCAAATTTCCCCAGAGCCTTCATGTAAGTTTGCATATCGATCACTTCGAATTCCCCAAGTTGCAAAATAATATCTCCTTTTTGCAATCCGGCTTTTTGTGCCGGGCGATCATCAATAATACCATCTATTCTTACTCCTTTTCCCGAAAAAACATAATCGGGTATTATTCCTAACGTCACCTTAAAACGCACATTGTCGCTTGTGCCCGAAGCTGTTTTTTGAAAAGTCAACACAGGATTTTTCTCCAACACGTCAATGATTGCACCCACCCAATCAGATATTTCTTTGATACCCTCAATATTTAATTTATCGACATCGTCGGTAGGTTTGTGATAATCGGCATGTTGTCCGGTGAAAAAATGCAATACGGGCAGATTTTCCAAATAAAATGAAGTATGATCCGAAGGTCCCACACCATCTTCATGAAAGTTTAGTTGAAATCCGGGATTGGTTTTATCTATGATTGTTTTCCACTCGCCGGCAGTGCCGGTGCCATAAACGGCCAATTTTTTGCTTTGTTTGTCAAGTCGCCCTATCATATCGAAATTAATCATGCAAAACCATTGTTTTTTGTATTTATCCTCAATCTGTTTGACAAAGGAGGACGATCCCAACAAACCAAGTTCTTCTCCCGAGAAAGCAATAAAAAGATAATTAAACCGGGAGTTTTGTTTTTTCGACAATAATTCGGCCAAATAAATCATGCCGGCCACACCGCTGGCATTGTCATCGGCTCCATTATGAATCTCAGGGTTTCCTCTGTGCAATGAGTTTTCTCCTCCCATGCCCAAATGATCATAGTGTGCACCTATGATGATTGTTTTGTCTGATCCGTTGTTCTTAAATCCAGCCACGTTATAACTCTTTTTTTTGGTTCTTTTTATTTCGCTGTGCAAAAGCAATGTGTCATTTTCAGGGACAATTTTTTTCAGATCAAATGCAGCAAAAAAAACAGGCACACCCCATGCAGGCGATTTTGCTTTATATTCTCTTTTAAATTCGTCTTTGTATCTTGTTGTATAAAAAACTATTCCGATCGCTCCTTTTTCAACAACCCTTCTTGCAGCTTTGATTGCATCAAGATCACCGGCAACATGAGGATTGTTTTTGAAAAAATCTATGTTGATAGCCACAATATCTCCTCGCGCCTCATTTCCTTCAGTATCATCAGTAAATTCCTGAATGGACACATCACCATAATACATGACAGGGCCTTTCACCTCTTGATCATTGCTATAAATTAGCGGAAACAATGAGTCGCTTTCGTCCCATTGAAGGTTTTTCCAACGGATAAATTGACGGGATGTTTTTTCCAAATCTTCCCATTCAAACGGAATCAAATAATCGGTAAAACCATTATAGGGAATAAGACCTGCTTTTTTAAAACGACTTGCAATATATCGAGCGGCTTTCAACTCCTCTTTGCTGGAAGTGTATCTCCCTTTCAGTTGATCCGAAGCCAAATATTCCACGCTTGACCGGATCAATTTTTCATTCTGTGAATTTAGGTTGAAATAAGAAAAAAACAATAATACGAATAAAAAATAAGCAATCCTGTTAAATTTCATTGGTTAAAGTTTTTAAGGTTAGTAATCATTCTGTGGAAAATACAAAAAATTTTCAAAAAGTAAAAATTTATTTTCCGGGGAAATTTGGTTTTCGCTTTTCTACAAAAGCATTTGTACCTTCTTTAAAATCTTCAGTGCCAAAACATTTGCCAAATTCTTCAATTTCAACCTCAAAACCATTTGCCTTTTTGTCATATGCCGCATTGATTGCCCGAATGGCCGAAGCTATAGCCACCATGGAGTTTTTCATTATTTTGGCAGCCAATTCCTTGCAATAATCCATTAACTTATCTTGAGTTGTGACATGATTTACCAATCCCCACTGCAGGGCATCGGCAGCCTGTATCATTTCTCCGGTAAAAATCATTTCACACGCCTTTCCCTTTCCTACTAGGCGAGGCAAACGTTGTGTTCCGCCATAACCGGGAATGACTCCCAAAGAAACTTCCGGAAGGCCCATTCTTGCATTATCTGAGGCAATACGGATATGACAACTCATGGCCAACTCCAGTCCTCCTCCAAGGGCATATCCATTGATGGCTGCAATGACAGGTTTTGAAAGGTTTTCAACAAAATCAAACAATTGTTTTTGACCATTGGCACTTAATTGGCGTCCTTCCTCAGGGGTAAATCGATAAAACTCTTTGATATCGGCACCTGCCACAAATGCTTTTGTACCACTTCCTGTGAGAATAATTACCTTCACATCACTGTCTCGCTCACAGGCATCCAGAGCATCATGCAGCTCTGCTATGGTTTCGCGGTTCAATGCATTTAATTGTTCCGGACGGTTAATGGTAATCAAAGCAATACCGTTGTCTTTTTCCAATAGCAAATTTTTGTAATTCATATGATAATATTTTGTGTAAAATTAACCATAGTAAAACAAAATTCAACATTATTGCAGTGTTAACTATTGCAAACGCCTTACAAATAACGTATTTCGTAGGTCAGCCGGGCAAAATGCCTGAACATGGCACTTACTCCGCAATATTTTTCTTGTGAAAGATCCACCGCTTTTTTTACTTTATCTTTATCGATGCCTTTCCCGCCAAACTCATATACAATATGCACATTCTTGAAAATTTTGGGATGTTCTTCTGTCAATTCGGCCATTATGTTAATTTGTAAAGAATCGTAATTGACTTTCATTTTTTTCAGCAAAGACACCACATCCATTCCTGTGCATCCGGCAAGAGCGACCAACATCAATGGTTTAGGCCTTGGCCCCTGGTCGGATCCCCCCACTGACCCATCAGCATCCACAATCACAGTATGTCCATTTATCAAGGAATGAAATTTCATTCCCCCATCCCAGATAAGATTAATTTCCATATCGTTTTTTTGCAAAGGTAAACTAAATGTTTTTATTCTGTCTTGTAAGATTTTTTATCATTTTTGTATTATGAAATAAAATGTTGAATTTAGTAATGTTTGATATATCGGGGAAAATTTCATATGAACAATTGAGTTTGTCCGGAAAACTTGTTTGTAATTTTTGTTAAAAAATATTTTCTATGGCAAAAAGAAATCAAACAAAAATCATTGCTATTCAAAATATTCAAAAAATCATTGATAAGGCTTTGTCGGAGATTTACTCGAGAGCCAAAGATATTTTGAACCAAAATTCATTGGAGTTAATTGAGCTTGAACCTGAAAATGGATATGCCAGATATCATGCTTATGGCACCGATCGGTATGAAATAATTATAAAAGACTTTACAAAGAGTAAAATATCGGTAGATTGTAATTGCCCATACAATTGGTCTGAATATTGCAAGCATTCAATAGCGGCATTGATGCACCTTAAAGATATCTTAAACAACCGTTCGAAACTAACCAAATACACCTATTTATTAAAAACTAAATCAAGAATCACTGTAAGAAAAAAAAATGAACCATTTGAAATTCCATCTGCAGAAAATTTGAAGGTCCAATTAATTAAAAGTTTGTGTAATAGAAGTTTTTTTTATTTTAAAGAAACATTTGTAAGTGTAGACATTTCGAAAAAAATTACTTTTACAATAAAAGAATTTTTTGACAGATCCAAAGAAGTTGTCATTTTCAAAAAGGGTGACAAATATTTTGTCAATACGCATAATTATAAGGATAAATACGATAAAAATTATCCCTTGAATATTTATGAAAAGGAAATATTGGTCAACATTGCAAAAAAGAATCCCAAGTTTTTAAAAGAATTTTTTAGTCCTGATACTTATGAAAAATTAATGAACAAAACTATTCGAAAATACAAATTAAAAGATAAACAGTTATTTGATAAAATTTTTGAATTTTATATTGATGAACAAAATTTTACAATTCAAGTCCGAAAAAAAGACGAATATGAAAATTTTATTCATACTGCCAATGACAAAAACATACTCACAAGTATCGAATATTTAACGCAGGACCTGCCTTATCTCGAAGGTAAATCAATCTCTGATCTCCGTCTTGCATTTATTTTACAGAAATTTGAGTATAAAAGAAATCTTTTGGAACATTCGATTTACGGAATTATACCTGCCTATGGCAGGCCGTTAAAAACTAAAAATTCCCTAAGTTCTTATAAGTTATTGTATGATTTTGATGATCCGCATTTGAGAAATATCAAATTAAGTCCGGCACAGGAAAATTTGTTGATGAATATTTTTAAGTTAAATAAAATTATATTGAACATACAAAATTTTGAATGGGACGAAATGGAAAATTTACACGATACATACAAGAACATATTCCAAATGCTTAAAAATGAAACACACATTCTCATTAATACTCACAATTCTTTTAACTTAAATCTAATTAAATATAAATCATTGAAAATTTCAAAAAAACATTTAAAACCTGTTTTAATTGACGAAAACTTTTCAGCAGAAATTTTCTTTGAATTATCAAAAGATGAAGAAGTTGACTTAATCAAAATAAATCCGATGTTTAAACTCAACGACACAACTGTTCCTGTCTATGAAGCATTAAAGGAATCAGAATTAATTCGTCCTGGTTTTTATTATCCAAAAGAAAACAAGATTTATTTTTTAGAAAATGAAGATTTTGATTTAATAAACAAATTTTCAAAACCCATTTATTTCAAAAGTGAGTATATAGAAATTCTAACCGACAAAGTTATTTTATCACTGTCAAAAAAATGGAAACTTTCATTCGACACATCCTTTCCATATCAGATTGAAAGCATTCAATTATTGCCACAAAAAAAACAAATATACTTGACCGAAGAAGACGACAATCTCATCATCACTCCTCAAGTTGAGTATGATCAAAATATTTCCGTCAAACTTTCATTTCGCGGAAATATATATAAGATTAACCATAACATTATAACGGAATTTAAAAGAGATGAAGAATTCGAATCTGATTTTAATAACTTTATTGCCTCAATACATCCATATTTCGAGAACCAGAAGAGATATAAAATCTATAAATTCCCGGCCGACGAATTGGAAAAAAATTTATGGATTTATGAATTCTTTGAACTACTTGGACAAAACAATATCGAGATATTTGGATTAAAAGAGCTGAAAAAAATCAAATATTCGCCATTTCCTTCTAAAATCACTGCACACATTAGCTCCGGTATTGATTGGTTTGATGTAAATGTCAATTTGTCATTTGGCAGTGAGATTGTTTCGTTGAAAGATATCAAAAAAGCAATTTTAAACAAAAACAAATTTATTCAATTAAAAGATGGTAGCATAGGACGGTTATCTGACGAGTGGTTGGAAAAGTTAAACGAATATCTCAAATTGGGCGAAATTGATGATAACAATCACATTAAAATTTCAAAATTAAAATTTCTCATCGTTGAAGAGTTATTCAAAGACGATGCTAAAGCAGACATCATAAAAGAAATAAATGAAAAAAAAGAGAAACTGGAACAGTTGAGGAAAATAGAAGATATAAACCTACCCAAAAGCATTCTTGCAAGTTTGAGAAATTATCAAAAAGAAGGTGTAAAATGGTTGAAGTTTTTGGATGAAATGAACTGGGGAGGAATACTGGCTGATGATATGGGGTTGGGTAAAACTTTGCAAATTATCAGTTTCTTAGAGCTAGTTAAAAATAAATCCAAATGCCCAAATTTAATTGTTGTTCCTAAGACGCTGTTATTTAATTGGCAATCAGAGATAAACAAGTTTTGTCCGTCCCTAAAAACTTATTTTCATTATGGCTCAAAACGTATAAAGACAATAAAAGATATAAAAAAACTGAATAAATACGAAGTTATACTTACAACTTATAACACTGTTATTAATGATTTGTCGCTTCTTGAGCAGGTTCAATTTCATTATATTATTCTGGATGAATCCCAAGCAATAAAAAACACTACATCTAATAGATACAAAGCAGCTATAAGACTCAAAGGGAAAAATAAAATCGCACTCTCAGGAACGCCCATAGAGAACAATACATTAGACCTATATGCCCAAATGAATTTTGTTAATCCGGGATTTTTCGGTTCAATTGACAAGTTCAAAAAAAATTTCTCTATTCCTATCGATCGGAATAAAGATTTAACAACTTCACAAAAGTTGCAAAAAATGATAAGTCCCTTTATACTTAGAAGAACAAAAGAACAAGTGGCAAAAGAATTGCCACCCAAAACTGAGAGTATAATTTATTGTGAGATGCATACAGAACAAAGAAAAATTTATGATGCATACAGAAATATATTCAGAAAAAGTGTATTTGATCAAATTAACGAAAATGGTATTAACAAGTCAAGTATGTTTATTCTCAAAGCTTTGACTCAACTCCGAATGATATGTGACTCTCCCTTCCTACTGAAGGACGAACATGTTTTGACAAAAGAATCCGGCAAAATAAAAGAATTATTGATACATATCAAAGAAAAAACCTCTAATCATAAATTGTTGATATTTTCTCAATTTACCTCTATGCTAAAACTAATAGAAGAAAAGCTTGATGAGAACAATATACTCTATTATTATCTTGATGGAAAAACTTCTGCTAGTCGAAGAATGGACATAGTCAACAATTTTCAAAACAATGAAAACATCAGAGTGTTTCTAATCAGTTTAAAAGCAGGAGGAGCCGGGTTAAACATTACTGCCGCTGACTATGTATATATTGTTGACCCATGGTGGAATCCGGCAGTTGAAAATCAAGCTATTGACAGAACATATAGAATTGGACAAACCAAAAGCGTATTTGCCTACAGAATGATTTGTAAGGATTCTATTGAAGAAAAAATATTGAATCTGCAAAACAAAAAGAAAATTACCGCGTCAAACATTATTAAAAATGACGAACATTTTGTGAAAAATTTAGATTTTGATATGTTAAAAGAGCTTTTTGATTAGTGTTTAATCCTAAAAAGAAATTTCTTCTTAAAAAATGAATAAATTTAAAATAAAATTAAAATGTCATAACACAATTTCGGATACTACCAATTTTGCGAAAATTAACTTCTAAAATTACAGCGATGAAATATTTATCCTGTTTATGTATAAATGATGTTTTATCTAAGTTTGTTTTATTGATTGTTAAAAAATTTGCAGTTCTTACAATTTTTTTTAAGTTTGTGATAGATTTAATTCAGTTTTATGTCCGGCTTAAACAAAGTAATGCTTATAGGCAATGTGGGTAAAGACCCTGAAGTAATTCAACTGGATAGCGGTACCACTCTCGTTAAGTTCCCTTTGGCTACCAGCGAAAGTTTTACTGATAAGGACGGTAATCGTGTAGACCAAACCACCTGGCACACTATTGTTATGTGGAGAGGCCTTGCTCAAGCTGCCCAAAAACTTATCTCCAAAGGCAAACAAGTTTATATAGAAGGTAAAATCAAAACAAGGTCATACACGGATAAAGACAATGCAACGCGCTATGTTACCGAAATTGAAGCCGAAAACTTTATATTATTAGGCAAAAGAGACGATTCACAAAAAACTGAAAACCAATCATAAAAACTATGGCAAGTATCAATAAAGTTATTTTAGTAGGAAATGTTGGAAAAGACCCTGAAGTAATTACGCTTGACAACGGAACAAAGTTGGCCAAATTCCCCTTGGCCACCTCGGAATCATACACCGACAAAAGCGGTCAAAGAGTAGAAAACACCACATGGCACAATATAGTGGTATGGAGAAACCAGGCAGAAATTGTGGAAAAATACGTTAAAAAAGGTCGCCAGCTTTACATAGAAGGCAAGATTAAAACTCGCTCCTATACTGATAAAGATAATGCCACACGTTATATCACAGAAATTGAAGTAGATAATTTTATCATGCTTGGCCGCAGGGATGATTTTGAAGATGATTCATCTGTTCAAAATCAATCCGGCAATTCAACACAACAAAACAAACCCGACTTAAATAATGAACCTGCCATAAATTCCGATTTTGAATCCTCTATTGAAGAGGACGATTTGCCATTTTAAAATTAAAAAAATTGGACGAACCGCCCTCTCATATTTTTAAGGATTTATTATTTGTTTATCTTGCCCAAAGCCCTGACTCTTCTTTTTGGGCTTTATTGGCTATTTTATGTTTATTGATTATTGCATCAGGGTTGGTTTCTGCATCCGAAATTTCTTACTTTTCATTATCAGCTTCTGAAAAATCGGCCATCGAGGACTATGATGACCGTTCCAACTTAAAATACATCAAATTTTTGATAAACAATCCGCAAAAATTGCTTGCCACTATTTTGATAAGCAATAACTTTATCAATATTGCCATTGTCCTTATTTCTTCCACCATCATACAAACATATCTTTCATTTAGTCATCCTTATGGCCGTATTTTTTTCGAATTGGGAGTTATCACATCAATTATTTTAATTTTCGGCGAGATTTTGCCAAAAGTGATTGCTTCAAAAAATATCCTTCAATTTGCCCATTTAATGGCTCCTCCTATTTATCTTCTTTTTAAATTACTCTCACCCTTTTCTGCATTATTATTAGTCATTTCCGGTTTTATTCATAAAAAATTCAGGAAAAAAGGAATAAAAATCACAAAAAACGAATTGGAAAAAGCCATCAATATCACCGAAGACATTGGCACTCATCAAGAAGAGCAAAAAATTTTGGAAGGTATTGTCAAATTTGGTGACATTTCTGTTAAGCAAGTGATGAAACCTCGCATTGATGTCGCTGCATTGGATTATTAATACCCCTTATGATGAAGTGCTTGACTTTATCAGAGATTGCGGATATTCACGCATTCCGGTCTATAAAGAAACTTTCGACAATATCGTAGGAGTATTATACATTAAGGATTTATTACCATATCTTGACCAAAATAAAGATTTTGAATGGCAAAAATTTTTGAGAGATCCTTTTTTTGTACCTGAAAATAAAAAACTTGATGATTTGCTGAGAGATTTTCAGAAAAGAAAAATGCATATGGCCATTGTTGTGGACGAATTTGGTGCTGTTCCGGGAATAATTACGCTCGAAGATGTTCTTGAAGAAATTGTCGGCGAAATCACCGACGAATATGATGACGAGGAAGTTTTTTACTCTATTATCGATGATGACACCTATATTTTTGAAGGGAAAACCCCTCTAAAGGACTTTTACAGAATTATGCAGATTGAAGATTCCGAAAACTTTGAGAAACACAAAGGCGAGTCAGAAACCATTGGAGGATTTATTATGGAATTGATGGGTAAAATTCCACAGAAAAACGAAAAAATTACATTTGACGATTATCAATTTGTAATTGAATCGGCAGACCGAAAAAAGATAAAATCTATCAAAGTCATTAAATTACACAATAATCAAATTCCTTCCGGAAATCAGGAGTAAATAACCATTTCAGGCATTTTTAATTTTTTGAGCAATTTCCTCTAGTTCTTCAGGAGTCAATTTCAGTTTTGGACGTGAAAAATTTATATCGTCAATATTATCCAAAGGAATTAAATGTATATGTGCATGAGGAACTTCCATGCCAACAACTGCAATTCCTACACGTTGACACGGCACTGCTTTCTTAATTTTCTTGGCAATGTCTTTAGCAAACATCCATAATTCGCTATATTCTTTATCAGGCAAATCAAAAATCAAATCAATTTCTTTTTTGGGAACTACCAAAGTATGTCCTTTTTTAAGAGGGAAAATATCCAAAAAAGCTATACAATGCTCATTTTCAGCGATTTTATGGCAAGGTAACTCCCCTTTGATTATTTTTGTGAATATCGAAGCCATATTACAAGCTTATTTCCAAAATTTCAAATTTAACCTTTCCTGCAGGTGTTACAATCTCGACAACTTCACCTTTTTTCTTTCCCAACAAGCCTTTTCCTATGGGAGATTCAACAGAAATTTTTTTCTGTGCCAAATTGGCTTCTTTTTCAGAAACCAATGTATACTCCATAACCATATTGTTGGCAAGATTTTTTATTTTAACCTTGGTCAGATATGGACACTTTACTGGTATCCAACTTCGATTCATCAATGATTTTAGCATTGGCAATAATATTTTCCAATTGGGCAATTTTTAATTCTAGCAGCCCTTGAGCTTCTTTTGCTGCATCATATTCGGCATTTTCCGACAAATCGCCTTTTTCCCTGGCTTCGGCAATTTGCTTTGAAATTTTAGGCCTTTCTACGTTTTTTAGATACTTTAGTTCTTCCTTTAACTTATTCAGGCCTTCTTGTGTAAAATATTGTGATTGTGACATAAGTTAAATATTTTAAATATTAATCAAAATAAAACAGAGAACCCCACTGAAGTTCTCTGTTTCAATTACGCAAATATAATAAATTTTTTATAAATCTATACGAACCCCTATGGTATGTGTTCCCATAAAAGGATTAGAAAACCTGTAAGAATAATCAATTCCTATAGTTGAACCATTTCTATTTATTGGACGGTAAAAACCCAAACCAAATGAAGGTCCCCAATGAGCAGACATTATATTTTCCGGACTGTTTTGTGCTTTTCTTTCAAAAACATAACCGGTACGAAGATAAAACATGTTTTTTAGTGAATATTCCAACCCGATTCTATATTGATCTCTTGTAAACGAATTTGAGGTAAAATTCACTGATGCAATGATTTTATGATCCGAAGATATTTCATCATTTAAAGAATCAATGGTAGGATTGATAAAAAAGTCATAAGACGCCCCAATATTTAATAAAGAAGGAAGTTCAAATTGTGCCGAACGATGCTCTTCAGTAGAGCTGACACCGGTATTGATATTGGTATTTCTAAAAGCCAATCCGTCTCCAGAAAATTTCATCGGAGGGCCAATGTTTTTTAATGAAATACCGAACTTAATTCTGTCATATTCTCCGGTTACATAACGGATTCCGGCATCAAAAGCAAAACCCTGACTTCTTACATTTGATATTTGTTCGGACAACATTTTGACATTTATTCCCCCGTAGATACTGTTTGAAAATTCTTTTGCATAAGCTACATTGATGTTCATGTAAGAGGGTCTGAAAAAACCACTTCCTCCTTCGGGTAATTGAACCGTAGTAATAGGTATATCGCCAAAATCAAATGAAATAACACTTAATCCTAATGTGCTTGTTTCGCTTAATCTTTGACCCAACGCAAATGAATTTATATTTATACCTGAAGAAACCAGATAACGTGTATGATTAAACAGTATCTCGGTTTTACGTGTAAAAGCAAGACCTGCAACATTAGTAAACAATGCCTCAACGCCTCTGATATATGCAGTATTTGCACCTCCTAATGCTGATGTTCTTGCCCAGGGGTTGATTAATAACTGTTGACCGCCGGCTTCCCCTGTTCTGTCTTCATTACCGGCTTTTACGCTCTGTAGGGCGATACAAGCCATTAACCCTATTAAAAATTTTGACTTTTTTATCATATAACCACTTTTATCAAATGTATAAGTTGTCTTTTATTTT